>JAGQLK010000127.1 GCA_020429485.1 Candidatus Dojkabacteria bacterium
TGAAAGAGGTCTATATGGAATTCTAATAGTCGAAGATCAGGTTGAATATGCGTATAGTCAGGATGTTACTTGGGTGATAGATGATTGGTTAATTCAGGATGATTATCAGGTTTATCCTAGTTTTGTAACAATGCATGATTTAGCTCATGATGGAAGATGGGGAAATGTGATCACTGTTAATGGTAAATTAAAGGAAAATCTAGTTGTAGCCCCAGGTGAACGAATTAGATTAAGGCTTATAAATACATCTAACGGAAGGGTTTATAGACCAGACTTTGGTAACTTGGAGGCAAAGGTTATTGCTGTGGATGGTATGTATGTGAAGGAAGTTTTTGATGCAAGTGGATTTGAACTTGCACCTGGAAACAGGATAGATGTTGATATTACTATACCTAAAGACGCTACTGGATTTGGTTACACTGTCACAGATAATTATACAGGATATTTGAATGTGTTGGCCTCTTTTGAAGTATCTGGGGAACCTACAGATATTAATAATTTTAGCTACCCAACAAATAGTAGGATTCCTGATTGGGACGAAGTCGAAAAGAGTATGGTAGATGTTGAGTATAAGCTTGATGCGAAATCCAGTGGAGGGATGATGATGGGGAATCTTAATTGGACAATTAATAATGAGATATATCCAGATGTAGAGCCATATGCTCTATCATATAACGAGTTTTCTGTTATTAAGTTTAAAAACATGTCACCTAGATTACATCCAATGCATATTCATGGAATGTTTTTCAAGGTGTTATATAGAGATGGTAAGAAAGTAAATGAACCTTATTTTAGAGATACTGTACTTATTAATCCAGAAGAAAGCGTGATTGTTGGTATGGTTCCAATGGATAAAGGACTGTGGCTTAATCATTGTCATATACAGGAACATGCTGAGGCAGGCATGATGACTATTATAGAAGTTAAATAATTTTATTACTCGCTCACTATGACAAAAAAAATATATCCAATAATAGGTCTCCACTGCGCATCATGTAAGATACTCATTGAAAAAATGGTGAACAAATTGGATGGCATAATCGCTGTGAATGTCAATTATGCATCTGAAAAGATGTTGCTTGAATATGATGAGCAAAAGGTAGATCTAGAAGCTATAAAGAAAGCAGTGAGTAGCGCAGGTAGTTATAAACTAATTGATGACCAAGAGGGTAATGAAGTCCTAGCATCACCTGGCGAAATAAAAAAAATGGAGATGGGACCTAAGCATAGCCAACATGACCATGCTTCAATGCTCAAGAAAAAAGAGTACACGAAACTTCAGCGTAAAACTATTATAGTAGCGATAGGTACCATACCATTTATCATTATGATGCTAGTCATGCTCCTTGATTTTATTGGTGTATATGAGATGATGCATGCTCCTTTTGGCATGCTTAAATACAACGATAGTGACTACCAGCTAAATATATTCTTTCTTGTACAGTTTCTCTTAGCTACACCAATCCTATTCTGGGGTGGAAGTCAATTTTTTGGTAGTGCATGGAGTGCTTTGAAAGTAAAGGCATCAAATATGGATACTTTAGTAGCTATGGGTACTTTTACAGCATGGCTCTACTCTACACTAGTTACATTTATTCCTGGGCTATTTTCTAGGGGAGATGTCTTTTTTGAGGCATCAGTCTTTATTGTTCTGTTTATTCTGACAGGTAGATTATTGGAAGCTAGGGCAAAAGGGCAAGCTAATGATGCAGTAAAGAAATTATTTGAGCTACAAGCAAAGGAAGCAGTTATTATCCAGGATGGTAAAGAAGTAAAAGTACCAGTATCTGAGCTGCAAAAAGGGCAAATAGTTATGGTACGTCCTGGAGAGAAAGTTCCGATAGATGGAATAATTACTGACGGCAATACTACTATTGACGAGTCAATGGTTACGGGTGAGTCGCTCCCTGTTAATAAGACTATTGGTGCACCAGTGATAGGTGCAACTATCAATAAATCTAGTGCTTTTAAGTTTGAAGTAACCAAAGTAGGCAAAGATACTATGCTTGCACAAATAATACAGATGGTTGAAGAGGCACAAGGCACTACTGCTCCCATTCAGAAACTAGCTGACAAGATTTCAGGTATATTTGTACCAATTGTTATTTTAATTGCGATCGTAGCTTTCATATTTTGGTTACTTATTGCACCTATATTTGGTTTGACAGAAAATGTTAGTAGCGAGTTTGAATTGGCGATCTACATAGCAACAACGGTTCTAATAATAGCTTGTCCGTGTGCTCTTGGTTTAGCCACTCCTACTGCTGTGATGGTAGGTACAGGGCTAGCTGCAAGAAAAGGAATACTGATCAAAGACGCCCAAGCATTAGAAACGGCTCACAAAGTAACTACAGTTGTATTTGATAAAACTGGAACACTAACCGTAGGTAAACCTTCTGTGACAGATTATTATATAGTTGAAAACATTGAGGATGAGCTAAGTATTATTAGCTCCGTTGAACATCTTTCTGAGCATCCCTTATCTAATGCTATTACTGAATATGCGGAAAAGAATAATGCACAGAGTAAATATGAGGTAAACAATTTTAAAATAATAGAGGGCAAGGGTGTTTATGCAGATGTGGATGCAGGTAAAGTAGTAATAGGAAATAAAAAGCTATTAGATGATTATGAAATTACCTTAAACGAAAGTTTAGTTTCAAAGGCAGATGAGTTTAGTCTTTCAGGTAAGTCAATAGTATTTGTTGCTATCAATGGATCTATTAGTTCTCTATTTGCTATTGCGGATACAATCAAAGAATCTTCAAAAGAAGTTATTAATTCGCTTCACGCTAGAGGAATTAATGTGGTTATGCTTACAGGGGATAATGATAAAACAGCACAAGCAATAGCTAAAGAACTATCTATAGATAATGTAATTTCACAAGTACTTCCTAATGAAAAGGCAGGTAAGATTAAACAGCTACAGACAGACTCCAATGCAGTTATTGCTATGTGTGGTGATGGGATAAACGATGCACCTGCATTAGCGCAAGCAGATATAGGTATAGCGATGGGGAATGGAACAGACATTGCAATTGAAGCTGGAGATATAGTCATAGTTAACGGACAGCTAGAGAAAGTAGTCGAATCTATTGATGTGTCTAAAAGAACACTACAGATAATCAAACAGAACTTAGGTTGGGCTTTTGCATACAATATTTTAGCTCTGCCTATAGCAGCAGGATTACTATACCCTATTTCAGGCTTATTATTGTCTCCAATTATTGCAAGTGCTGCTATGGCATTTAGTTCATTTTCTGTAGTTACAAACAGCCTTAGAATTAGAAAGTAAAGGGAGTTTTCACTCCCTCTACTCTAGCGAATCTGTTTACTCACAAGCTTTGGCCAACTGTAATCGTTGTAAGGTTTATTCTTAGAAATATTTTGAATTTCTTTGTAAAGATCCAAAATCTCTTGATAATTACCTTTTTTATTACGTTCCTGTTCTCCTATGACGAAGTAGTGTGGTATAAGTTCGTCCTTGGCTAGTTTGATCTTTTTACCTATCGGTACACTTCTATCGTCAATATCAACTCTTAGATTAGGTAAATTATCTATAAATTTTTCACAATCTTGTATATATTCATCAGAAATAGGTAATAATCTCAACTGTATTGGATGCAACCAAATAGGGAAAGAATCATGGAAGTTATCAAATAGCATATACAAATATCTCTCAATTCCACCTGGAACCGCAGAATGTATGATAACAGGATATTGTTTAGCATCATTTTGATCTCGGTAACTGATGTTTAAA
>JAGQLK010000128.1 GCA_020429485.1 Candidatus Dojkabacteria bacterium
CCTACGTCAAGAGGAGAAAGGCGATATGATTATGCAGGGAATGTATTGAAAGTAGAAGTAGTAGATCTAGATCGTGGCTCCATGTCAGTCAGTTGGTTAAGTGGTAACGAATGTGTAACAACTCAGTCTTTCAATTCAACAGGCGAACTGATTACTTTCTCTGATGTAACAATAAGTGCAGATGGCTTCACTTTTGCAACTGATACGGTGTCTGTAGATCGAGCGGGAAATGTAACTAGAGATTATGTTTACTGGGATCAGCAAAGACAAACATATATTCGCCCTCAAACTACAGACAAAGATAATGTAACAGCTTTATTCTATAAAGAAAGAAATGCTCGCGTAATGGTTCAAGACGCTTCAAAAGCACCTCTAAACTAATACTACTAGCAAGTAGATTGATGTATAATTCTCTTATGAATAATACATATGATCTAATAATAGTCGGAGGCGGTGCAGCAGGAATGATGGCTGCAATTTCTTGCAAACGACAGTATCCAGAATATAAGGTTTTGATATTGGACCGAACATTTGCGCTTGGCAGAAAGATATTAGTTTGTGGAGCAGGCAGATGTAATATTACCAATATTAATCTAAGTAAAGAGGCAAAGAACAGATATTACGGAGCGAGAACAGACTTTGTTATGTCTATCATCAACCAGTTTAAGTATGAAGACATTGTAAAATTCTTTAATGAATTAGGTGTAGAGTTGTATGTAGAAAGAAAAACAAGCATAGGTAAATTATTTCCTGTTACGAATCAAGCAAAAACCATAACAGAGATGCTTACAGATGAGATTAACAGAATTGGAATCGATGTTCATCTCAATCATGAAGTAACAAAAGTCCACAAAGAATCAGAAGGCTTCAAATTGGAAGTAAAGGATATTAGCGATGAGAACAATAACCCCGAAATAAAATTCTATAATACTGAGAAGCTAATTATCTCAGCTGGCGGCAAAAGCTATCCAGCATTAGGATCAAACGGAACAGGATATAACATCGCGCAAGATCTTGGGCATAGTTTAATAGAACCTATCCCATCTGCTTTGCCACTTGAAGGTAAAAATTCTCTATCTCATGAAATACAAGGAACAAAATTAGAAGCGGAAGTCACATCTATCATCCAAGGCAAGGCTATCAAAACCAGAACTAATGACATCATGTTTACTCAATATGGAGTCTCTGGACCAGCAGTATTAGATGTAAGTAGAGAAATATCAGTATTTTTAAATAGAGAAGGGGGAAAGGAAGCAGAATTAAAGATTAACTTATTACCAGGATACGATGCCCACTCAGCACAAGAGATGTTAGAGCAAAGGTGGAGAAAAAGACCCGAGCAAACAGTCGAGAAAAGTCTTTTTGGACTTTTCCCAAATAAAGTATCAAGTGCTATCCTAAACGTAATACATATACAGAAGGATAAACTAGTAAGCCAACTTAATGACCAAGAGAAATCATCTATCAGCAAAACTCTAACAAGCTACATGGTTACCATAACTGCTACAAGAGGCTGGAATGAAGCAGAATTTACTGCTGGCGGAATCAATACTAAAGAAGTAAAGCCACACTCACTAGAGTCAAAAGTCGTACCTAACTTGTATTTCTGTGGTGAAATTTTAGATGTTGACGGTGATGTCGGAGGGTTTAATCTATCTTGGGCATGGAGCTCAGGATTTGTAGCAGGAAAACTTCAAAATAACTAAATCATTTCCAAAGTAATATACTTGTGCAATATTACTTCATCCTCTAAAAGAAATTGAACAAATAATTTCTGGAAAATGTAGAAAACTCTATAGCCCTATTGACAGCGGGTTTAGACCATAGTAATATTTGCCTAAGGACTGAATACAAAAAGTTTACAAGCTAAATTGTATATTACACATGGCTTTCCAAAAGCTTTGCCTCGGAGTTCTGCCACGTGTTGTTCAGCTTCGAACAGTAGCTTGTAGTGATTAGTATTAAGGACAAATCTCAACTAACTAAAGTAGTTTAGTTAATTCAATCAAATCGTATGACCTATACATCCAGGATACGGTTGGGTAAACATAAAGCGAAAAGATCATCAAAAAATGGATCTAAACGTAGTTATCACACCGCTAAATGGCAAGCAAAAAAGAATAAGAGGAGCTATAGAAAACACAAGGTAAAAAGTTACCAGAGTGCTATAGCAAGCAGCCTTACAACAATCTTAATTACTATCATCTTTTTTGTTTCAATAGGTTTCGCATATGTACAATATATCTCTAAAGACCTACCAAGTCCTGACAAGCCATTCAGTCCACAGAATTTAACTAGTAATTTTTACGATAGAAATGGACAACCACTTTATCGTTTTTTTGGGGAAGAAAATAGAGATCAAGTACACCTAGAAGAAATTCCACCATTACAAATTTGGGCAATATTAGCAGCTGAGGACATAGAGTATTACGAACATTCTGGAGTAGATATAAATGGGATTGCAAGCTGTGCAATCGACGGACTAAAGAACAATAAAGTAACTTGTGGTGCAAGCACTGTCACACAGCAACTTATTAAACAGACAGCTCTTTCTAGTGAAGTTAAGTTTGATAGAAAATTCAGAGAGATAATACTTGCTTTTCAAATTGAACAGCTATATTCAAAAGATGAAATATTAGAAATGTATCTTACCGTTATCCCAGAGGGGAGCAATGTATACAGCATTAATAGTGCATCAAAGTTTTACTTCGGGAAACGACCTGATCAACTAAATCTAGCCGAAATGGCAATCCTGGCTGCAATACCTCAAAATCCAAGCCAACTATCACCAACAAAATCATCTGATCCAGTTCATGTCCAGGAGTTATTAACAGTAAGAAAAGAATACGTACTTTCACAGATGGAGGAGAATATGGACTATATCAATAATATGATCATCGAACATCATGGTGAAGATGCTGAACTATTAACGCAAGAAATGATTGATGAGGCTAGAGAATATGAACTAGCATACAAGAATCCAGATTATGAAATCATAGCACCACACTTCATTTTCTATGTTCAAGATCAATTAACAACAGGTAACTATAACAATGGACAACCATTTACAATTGAAGAATTACAGACTGGGGGATACAAAATCTGGACTACACTTGATCAGGAATTTCAAATCAAGGCTGAAGAACAGGTAGTAAAAGGTGTAAACGAATATGGGTCAAAGTACGGAGCAGAAAATGCCGGTATGGTTGTAATGCAGCCAAAAACAGGAGAGATCCTAGCAATGGTTGGTTCCAAAGATTACTTTGGCAATCCTTCACCAGCAGGCTGCAAGCTTGGAGAAAATTGCAGATTTGAGCCAAATGTAAACGTAACTAATACACTTCAATCATATGGCTCATCAATGAAGCCAATGGTTTATTATCTTGCAATAAGACAAGGCCTTATAAGTCCTGGAACAGTACTTGCAGATGTTCCTATTCAACTCGAGGAATATAAACCTAAGAATTACGAAGGAAATTTCTCTGGAATGAGAACTGCACGGTGGATGCTTGTTAACTCTAGAAATATTCCTGCAATTTACTTAGTAGATCATATTGGTGTAAACAACTTCGTAAGCACTATGCAGGATTGGGGATACTCTACATTAGATGATCCAAGAGGATATGGGCCATCCATAGCAGTAGGGGGAGCAGATATAACACTGATTGATCATGCACAAGCATATGGTGTATTTGCTAACGATGGGTATTTAACACAGAAAGAAGTTGTACTCCGAATAGAGGATAAAGAT
>JAGQLK010000129.1 GCA_020429485.1 Candidatus Dojkabacteria bacterium
AATATGTATGCATAGGCTTGCTTAGTACTTCTACCAACTCTACCTCTTAGCTGATATAGTTGGCCCAGACCAAAATGCTGTGCATGTTCTATAACTATAGTATTAACGTTCGGCATATCAATTCCATTCTCGATGATTGTTGTGCAAATTAAACAGTCAAATTTTTTATTATAAAAATCATTAATTGTTTTCTCTAATGTTTCAGGACTCATCTGCCCATGAGCAAATGCAAATCGCACACCAGGAATCAACCTGCTTAGTTTCGCAAACCTAGAATTAATTGTGCGAACACGATTATGTACAAAATATACCTGCCCGCCTCTATTGACTTCATTGAGAATAGCCTCTGCTATCTTTTCATCACTTGCTTTAGTTACAATCGTTTTGGTCGCCTTTCTTCCTTCTGGTGGTGTCTGAATAATAGAAATATCTTGGACAGCAGAAAGAGCCATGCTTAATGTTCTAGGTATTGGCGTTGCTGACATAGAGAGAACATGCACACCATATTCCAGCTTTTTAATCTTTTCTTTCTGCTTTACTCCAAATTTTTGTTCTTCGTCTATGATTAACAATCCTAGTTTCTTAAAATTTACGTCATTTGATAGTAGTCGATGAGTACCTACTATTATTTGCACCTTTCCTTCTTCTAAATCATTTAGAATCTCTTTGTATTGATCAGCATTGAATCTTGATAGACCAGCTATTTTTATATCTGTATTTTGGAATCTATCCTCAAATACCTTTTCATGCTGAGATGCTAATACAGTTGTAGGACATAACACAGCAACCTGATAGCCATTCTCCGCTACTTTGAAGGCAGCCCTCATAGCTACCTCAGTTTTACCAAAACCTACGTCACCTACAATTAACCTACTCATTGGTTTGGAAGTTTGTAGGTCTTTCATAATTTCTTTTTCTGTTCTTTGTTGGTCTGGTGTTTCTTGGTATGGAAAGTCATCAGCAAACTTATTGTATTGACTACTATCTTCAAATAGGATTTCTGGCGCATTAGCAACTTCTCTCTTGGCGTAATGCTGCACAAGCTCTCTAGCTAATTTTTCAACTGATTCTTTTACTTTGGCTTTTAATCTTATCCACTCTGTCTTGCTTAATCTTGTTATTCTAGGCTCTAATTCATCAGGAGAAATATATTTCGTGATTTTATCTATTTGGCTCAAAGGAACATATAATTCGTCACCTTCTGCGTATTCAACTAATAGATAATCTTCTTTTCTTTCTACAGTTTCATATTCTCCAAGCCCTTTCTTAATACGCTCTGGAATAATCTCTTGTTTGATGCCTTGATAAGTACCAATTCCATGATCTTCATGCACAACATAGTCTCCAATCTCTATTTCACCTTCTAGATTTGCAAGAAGTTGTCTAGCCTTCTTAGAGCTTAATTGTTTTACTTCTTTTGAAAGAAATACTGTCCCAAATAGTTCTCTATCAGTTAAATATAGAATCTTAAGTTCATTACTCTCAAATCCAGATTCTATTTCTTCATCTGATGCCACGTGCTCTCTTAAGCTAACTGGCAGTGCCTTTTTGTGCTTAGTAAATAATTTTATTACATATCCATTGTCGAGCTTTCTCTGTACTTCTTTTTCTAATAAATCGAATCTTTTAAAGAAGAGCTGGGCATATGCTAAATCAAACTGAATCTCTGTTTGATTATCGATATTTTCATTAGAAAATATAATAATTGGTGCTTCTAAATATTTTTCCGGATTAACTATATTTATTATTTCTTGAGTAGCATTACTCTCGAGTTTTGCGTAGTTACCTACTAAAGCCTCTGTTATCTCCTCGTATGTTTTGCCGTAAATTTCATCATATATTGTTGCCTTTTCAAAATCATCACCAAAAAAGCTTACTCTTATTGGATGTTCATATCCTGGAGCCCAAAACGAGATGTTATCTCCTTTAATTACATATTCTCCAGGTGCATCTATTTTGGCTACTCTTGAAAAATTATTGTTTGAGATAATATTGATTAGTGTCTGATATTTTACTTCAGATAGATTAACCCTAGAAAGAGTATCTAAGTATCTACGTAATTCTTTAGAATCCCTAGTACAGTAGATTAATGCACAGGAGAGCTCTTGCTTAAGCTGTTCTATTAGATCATTATGGAGCGTAAAAGCTACACCGTTTATATTTATTACGGGTATTATTGAAGAATGCACATCAGCTTCATTTATCTTAGTGATTAATTTCTGATATGCACTATGTTTTTGAAAAGGTATATTAATTTTTTTCATTAACACAATTGAACTGTGATATTAACATATCTACGTGAGTGTAGCTAGGGACAATATAAGGATAGAATTATGAATTTCTGGCCTTTGCAGATAATTCTTCAAGCTTTTTTAATGCATCAATCGGAGTAATCAAATTCACATCGATTTCTTTAAGCTGATCCTTGAATTCATCTCCTTGTGGTTGAGCAGTGAAGAATAATTGATCTGTACTAACTTTCTTCTGATGTATGTCTATCTGTTCTTCTTCTAATGTCTGTAAAATCTTATTTGCATTCTTGATCACCTCTTTTGGTAATCCTGCAATATCTGCTACGTGTATACCATAACTTTGATCTGTTCCACCTTTTACTATTTTACGCATAAAAAGTATCTTACCATCAGATTCTTTGACGTCTACATTGAAATTTTTGATGTTAGAGAACTTTTCCTCTAGTTGCATCAGTTCATGGTAATGTGTGGCAAAAAGTGTTCGTGCTTTAACCTTGGATGCTAGATATTCTACTATAGACCATGCAATTGCTACACCATCATATGTACTGGTTCCTCTACCTACTTCATCAAGAATCAACAAGGACTTAGATGTGGCATTGTTGAGAATATTTGCCGTTTCATTCATTTCAACCATAAATGTAGATTCTCCAGCAGCCAAGTTGTCAGAAGCCCCTACTCTTGTAAAGATTCTATCTGCGATTACCAAAGAGGCTCTTGAAGCTGGGACATATGAACCTATCTGTGCCATAAGTTGTATGAGAGCATTTTGTCGTATATAGGTCGATTTACCAGACATATTAGGACCGGTTAGTATAATTAGTTGTTGTTGATCAGGAATGAATTCTAAATCATTAGGAATAAATTCATTAGTAGAAAAACTCTCAACTACTGGATGCCTACCACCTAATATTGAACTTGTATCACTTAACTCATCAGACACTGATGGCTTAACGTAATCTTTACTGTAGGCGATATTTGCGAAATTTGTTAACACATCAATAATTGATAACATAGCGATTACCTCTTGGATGTTTTCTATCTCATTAACTAAGTCTTGCCTTAACTCCTCAAATATCTGATACTCAATTCCTGCTGCCTTTTCTTCTGCACCAAGAATTTTTTCTTCCCAAACCTTTAGTTCATCAGTAATGTATCTTTCCGCATTTACTAATGTTTGCTTTCTTATGTAGTTATCCGGCACTTTATCTGCATTTGCCTTGCTTACCTCAATGTAATAGCCGAATACCTTATTGAATCGAACCTTAAGTGTAGAGATACCTGTTTTTTCAATTTCAGCAGCCTGTAAATTCTGTATAAAGGTCTTCCCATGCTTTTCTGCATTTTTAATCTCATCTAGTTCTTCGTTAAAACCTTCTTTAATTATGTTACCCTCAGTAATTGTTAATGCAGGCTCGTCTTTGATAGTTGACTCTATTCTGGATATAACTGATTTGTTGATATTATTTAAGAGATCTAATTCCGGAATAAAT
>JAGQLK010000012.1 GCA_020429485.1 Candidatus Dojkabacteria bacterium
CAGAGGGTCGCGATTGCTAGAGCAATTATTCATAAACCTAAAGTACTATTTGTTGATGAGCCTACTGCATCGCTTGATCACTTTTCTTCAGCAAAAGTAACTCATATCTTAGAAGAACTTTCTAAAGAATCTCTAGTTATAACCGTAACTCATGACCATAGGATCCTTTCTAATGCTGATAGAATAATTAAAATGGAAGATGGGAAACTAATATTATGAAGCTAACGAATTCATTTACAACTTGGCTATATATAAAATGTAATCTAAACAAGGTATTACCAGTGGTATTTATAATTGCATTATCTACCCTTGCACTTATTTCAACGAAGTCTTTGACAAGTGCAATTGTAAGTGATTATTCACGACTAGGCCACTTATTCGAAAAGATTGCTTTCATTCAAGTCACATCAGATAATATTGAGAATAAAAAAAATGTACTTTCATATATTGAAGAGGGTTTGAATAATAATTCTAATATTGATGAGTTTATACCTACTCATGTAGAGAAGATATCCATGTCCCCATTGGTTGGCGATGCTCAGACATGGGTATTATTTGTGGATCTAAATGACGTAAAGTCCTTAATTTTACATTTGAACCTAGTCGCTGACGCAAACTACGATGATAACTTTGAACTTCTTCTTACTGATAGCCTATTAAACAATAAAGGAGTTGATGTAGGTGAAAGGATCGGTAGCGCGCATGATTCAAGTGAGGAATTACAAGGTGATCTTCTATTGTCTGGGCAGCTTACTAATAATTCCGATATAGATCTCTTTATGGGAATTGGGAATTTGGCTACCAGAGAACAACAATCAGATAATACATCAGCGGGATATTTAATTCTGCTTCAGAATGATACAGATCAGTTAGCCGTACATAACTTGCTTGAAAACTTATCAAATAACGTAGATTCTACTACCCATATTGAATATGGAAGCCTCTTGTACTTTAATAATCAAATAGATGATGACTACGGAGATTTAGATAAAATGGTATGGATTATAGTATTCGTAATATCAATTGTAGTTACTTTTTCTACATCTTTACTTTATATAATTTATTTTAGTGAAAGGTTAGATGAATTTGGACTTTTACATGCAATTGGTTACACTAAAAAATTTATTTTCTTAGAGGTCTTTAAGGAGTTATCGATAGAGATAATATTGGGTTGGTCATTGGGTGTTTTGCTCAGTGTTGCCATTAATCAATTTGTAAATACAACTATTTTTTTGCCTAAATCATTAGCAGGTTTTCCTGTCTTTGATCTGCAAAGTATTTATTATTCACTCCCAATAGTTATTTTTCTATTTCTTACTAGCTTTTTTGTAGTCAGAAAAAAATTGTACAAAATGGATCCGATAGAAATTATAGAGAGAGGTCGATGATTTCACAGTTTTTCTAGTAATCTATGCTATTGTCAAAGATACCTATAATGAATTAATCTCCATCCATCCATTCCTGCCAAGGATAGTCATATTGATAAGGAGTATCCTCTGAATGTAATTGTCCTGCTTCTACCCAATAGGTTGTATATCCTTGCTGATCAGCCCAATAATGTCTTGCCCTCCTAAAAATATGTGAAGTATTAAGTATACAAGAAACAGTTGACCCATCTTCTAGTGTGGCTTTTGCTCTGATTCCTATCACTGTATTATCTTGCTGTTCTGACATAACGGGTTCTAATTGGTAGTGATGTAAGTTGCCCAAAAAATTTAACTGCTGTGGAAGCTCCATAGGTTTTAACTTTAAGAAGTTATCTATTTCACTCATTGGGTTTTTGGCTAAAAATCAGAAAGCGTGGGGGTGACTTAGGGCATTGGGGAGCATAATTAATTTTATATAGAAGTGCTACTTCCAATTAATTAACTACTACTATAATAAAATTATAGCATAAATAGTATTAACTCAGTCTATAGGAATATTATTCTTCTAACGGAGAAACTTTAAACTTAGAAACAGCTTTTTCACCTAATACAGCACCGATCTCAGATTGTACGAACTTAACAATATTTTCTACATTTTTGGTGTGAGAAAAGCTTAAATTCTTACCTTCTTTGTTATGATGTTTGATAACTGCTTTATAGAGATTAAGAAGATCTATAGCATCTTCAAATTTACCTGATTTCATCATCTCTGTTGCAATTTCAGATAAATTTGTAATTGTATCTTTATCAAGCTTAGCTCTTTTACTCAGGTTCTTTAAGCTAGCCTTAATATCTTTTTGTGATAATGGCTCTCTAACACCGAATTCTTCGGCTTTTTCAACTGGAACCGAAACAGTTACTTGAGATGTCTCAAAAGAAATCTGGTAATATTTTACAACTTCATCAGATAATTCTTCATCGTATTTTTCAGTAATTTTACCTGCACCATAAATGGGGTAAATAATTGTTTCACCTTTTTTAAACATAATCGCTCCTCTTTAATTATCTATAACTATTATAGCATAATTTGTTACTCATTTCGAGCCAAACATTAGCTTGTGTGCTGTATATTAGCTGTTCACCTGGATTTCACACTAATTTAATATTTATCAATACTGGCTCATATCAATAACTATAGAGTGTAGGATAAATATTAAATATATATTCAAAGTAATACTCCTTATATCTAGCTGTAATAGTGTTTATCCGGGTACGTTTATATATACAAATCTCTTCTATATATTATTATAACATCTAATGGCAATGAGTAGTATCTCATCGCTCCAAAGAGAAATTACTGGTGTCAACCAAAAGGTTGATAAGCTTACTACTGCCGTATCGAAGATTTGTGATGATCTTGGAACAAGTTATGGTCGCAAAACAAATCTTAAAATCGATAAGATAGAAACAGATATTAATAAGCTTGTGTCTGATTTAGCAAGTAACAAGATATCTTCTAGGCTTAATTCTCTAGAAAACTCTTTTGAGCAGGTTACAAAGTTAATAACTGAATTTAATAGTCAGCTATATGAGTTAAAAAGGAATATGGAAAACGATAGGCGCATGCAAAAGAATGTTCAAAAAGCATTGATAGATATATATAAGAACACCTCTCTACTTGAGTCTGTTATAGTCCCAACAGTAGATAATATTAACAGCTTCGTGTGAAGTTAGAGCCTGAATACTTTACTGATAATCCTTGAAATAAGATCATCTCCTTTTTCCATCTTGAGCCTACCTGAAATGATGAAATCCATAAACAATGAGGTAAGACTAGCTAATCCTACTGTAAGTAGCTTGAGTCTTGGGAAAAGCAAGAATACAGAGATAAGTATTGTAGTGAAAGTAATAAATTTCATTAGCTCATCTTGAGATGTCTTTACACTTTGTCTTAATGCTAATTTAATAACATCAGCTGTTCTGTAATCTTTGTTTCTCTCGTCTAATATTTTGGTTGCAATTTTATAGTTGATATATGCTTGGTAAGATAGTCTAATAATATTTCTAATTATCTCGATCATAATAGCCGCCATCACCAAAGAGATAGTAATTCCTATGTTGGAATCAATTGTTATGCCAGGCTTCATCAAATTATAATCACCTACCTGAGCATGAAGCTCGATATTTAGTTCCGCAGGTAGGAAGAAGAGATCTGTTCGATCTATTGTAAGAAAGAAAATGAAAATAATTATTTCTAAAGAATCTTTGAAGCTTTTTGTAAATTTTTCTTGAGCTTCTTTGATCCAATTTTTAGGTTTGTTATCAGGCTTCTTAGGTCTATTAAATACTGATACTGCAAAAATCATTACTATAGTAATAACTACAGTAAACCAAAACACATCATGTTCTCTACCATAGGATTTATAGGCAATTAAAAGAGCTAAATATAGTAGAGTTCCCACACTAAACGCAAATATGGGCATTATGAAAAGGAATAGCTCTTTAAGGTATCTCTGGAATGTATTAAGTGCTTCCTTGAAGAAATCAGCTACTTCTATCAAATTCAAAGACCCCTCAAGCATAACGTTGATAAGATTCTGAGCTTCTTCTTTAAGCCCTACCATTACCAAAACTCCAAGTAGTAAGAATATAACCACTATTCCTAGAAGAAATAGCCAGATAATATTGATTATTACTAGAAATACGCTCGGTGCAAATGTAGCTAGAAATACTAGTAATGCAATAACTGCAACTAAAGCAAATACTGCCCAAAAAACATACTTCTGACATCCACGACGTCTTTTTTTCTGTTTAGGTGTTTCATCCTTTGGAGGATTTAATACCTCTTCCACTAATTTTGCTGCACTTGCGCTATCTTCCATTCAAGAAATTACTAATATCAGAGCATATTTTATCAATTTCAGCGTTAAAAACGTAGTAATTAAGTTTATAATTTCTCCCATCACCCTCAAACCATACAGCTTGCCTCTTAGCATAATTCCTATGAGACTGCTTCAGTTTTTCTATCATCTCTGTGTATGAAATATCGCCATTCATATATTCAACCATTTGCTTATATCCTAACCCATTTATCTGCTCAGTTTCAGCATAGCCATTTTCCATTAGCCACTGTACTTCTGTTTGCAACCCTAGATCAATAAGCCTATCTACCCTTTGATTAATGGTCGCATATAATTCATCCTTATCATACTTGGGATAAATGAAAAAAACTTCGAACTTACTGTCTTCTCTTTTTGGCGCCTTTCTACCTTCAATAATCCTTATTAATCTTCTAGGATTGTTCACATCACTGTTATTCAATTTATTATATGTTTCTGGATTTGCTTTCTTTGCAATAGTTTTTAATTGTTCGACAGGCATTTCACTGTACTTGCTTCTTGTTGTTAAATCAGGAGGAGTATTAATTGTGTAATTATTAATCACTGCATCTATGTATAATCCAGTTCCACCAACTAGTATTGGTACTTTACCATCTGAATTAATGTCAGTAATTAATTTGTCAGCAAATCTTTTATAGTCGGATAATGTGTATCCTTGTCCTGGTTTTACTAGATCAAATCCCCAAGCAACCACGCCACTATTTTCAATATCATAACCTTGGTATTCTATACGTAGTTGGTCATCAATTGGTTCTATTACACCTTTATTGGTACCAATATCCATATATTTGTATATCTGTCTAGAATCAGCATTAATTAATTCCCCCCCAAATCTTTTCGCAATATCTATAGCAACAGAGGTCTTACCAGATGCAGTAGGCCCAGCAACAACTAATAGCTTTATTTTTTCTGTGAATTTAGCCATAATTTATTATGCATCAAATTTAAATGAAAAATAAGCTTTTAATATTTACTTCAAATTACAGTCTATTTCAAATTGGCTTTGAGATGATCAATTTGTATGGTGTTGTATATTTCTACCAATCATTCGACAATTCAATTGTAATAGCACTTGGGTCAATAATTTTACTACAGCTTGGATATTTATCAACCCTGCTCGTAATAGTTAATCTACTTGGTAGACTTGGTACTAGGGTTTCAATGATGATCGGATCAATATTATTCTTCTTTTCTTTTTTTCCACTCGTCAAATTAGAAACTGATAAAGATATTGTTTGGATTGTATGTTGGATATTAATAAGTATGTTTGCCAAAGCATTTCATCACTTGCCCTTTTATTATTATGTGAGTATATTCACCGATAGTAAAAGCAGAGGAGCTGAGATGGGTATAGTTAACGCTATTAGTGTGTTTTTTGAAGCCCTAGCGCCAATACTAGGTGGCTTTACGCTACAAAGATATGGGATTTCATCATTAGCAATGGTTAGCCTTGTAATTTTCGGACTTTCAATAATCCCGCTATTTTTCCTAGATAACTATCACTTCAAACCTAGTACAAGTATTAGAAAAATCATGAAACTACATTCGGCAAAGCAACTAGTCCGGCTTCATGTAGTCAACGAGTTACAAGCTAATAGTAATATAGCCTGGTATATATATGTATTTATCCTAATTGGAGCTAACTTTACGAAATTAGGAACTATATTCACAATCGTTATTATAATTTCAGCAATTATCAGTTATTCGGTAGGTAAGTTTTTAGATCATCACAACAGAAGAAAAATAATGCATATGGAAGGATTTATTTCGGCATTAGCATGGCTCTTGAGGGCTATAACTACAACTTTTGGAATGGTAATTATTACTGACACTATTTTCAAGGTTAATAGATACATCAAAGATGAGTTAGTTGATGTGCTTAACTTAGATTTACTTACCCATGAAGGACATAGTGAAATTATTGATGACGTGATTTTATTGAGGCAAGTAGCAGTGAATATAGCAATTATTCTTTCACTCAGTGTATCGTTATTACTGGTATACTATTTTGGATTTGAAGTAGCTTTCTTCTTCTCTGCTTTTGCGTCTTTGTTTTTCTTGATAGTTTGATATGAATAAACAGTTTGTATATTTTTCAATCAGTAGAACTTTTAATGGAGCTGTTACACACTCCTTGCTAGTGTTTGGCCTGCTACATTTCTACAAAATAATGAATGATTCTGTTTATGCTGCCGTCGGCATTTATGTGCTTTTATATTTAGGTCATGCTCTTTCAGCACCATTTTTTGCCAAAATAATAGCCAAAATCACAACAAAAACTTCTATTCTACTAGGTTCTTTTCTAATTATTGTTTCTAACATACCACTTATCTACCTAGAATCTAATAAGAGCCTGATATTTGTTTGGTTAATACTTTATATCTCAGCTAAAAACTTCTATTTTACTCCTTATCATTATTATGTAAGCCGTCTTACTACAAACAAACACAGAGGAAAAGAAATCGGATTTATTAGAGCTCTGTTTCTACTTTCTTCTGGAATATCGCCATTAGCTGTGGGTATTGTATCAGAGGAATATGGACTGGCTGGAATGGCAATTTTATTTATCATATTAATGATTGCTTCACTAGTCCCATTGACTGCGTTAGATAATTACAAGTTCACTTTTACTGGACAGTTTAGAAATTTACTGAGTATGAAAACTTTCCAGAAATTAACTAAATTACTTAGTATTACTGGATTAGAGAATGGTATAAATAGATTCTGGTATTTGTATATATTTCTTATCCTTGGAGAAAGTTTTAGTTTTACAGGTACATTACTCACAATAGTAGTAATAATCGGAGCTATAAGCAGCGTTGTTCTAGGTAAGATAATGGATAATAATAACAGAAAAACTTTCCTTCACTTTTCTGGTTACACAAACGCTATAGCATGGGTAATGCGTTTTATTGTTTCGAGTGTCAGTGGCATATTCATAGCCGAGATTTTTTACAAGCTTAGCTCTTATCTAAAAGATGAGTCGATGGAAACAATAAATTACGATATGATAAATCATACTAACCACGAAGATATTCTTGATGAATTGGTAATATTTAGGGAAGTTGTTGTAAATGTAGCATTAGGATTGTCACTTATGATGGGATTGATAATCTTTGAGTTCGCAGGTATAAAAGCTACATTTATCTATTCCGCGTTTATGTCACTTCTTTTTACAAGATTCTAAGCTATACCAAGTAACACTACACCTAGGAAAACAATAATTCCTGCTATTATTTTCTTGGTCAATTTATCAGTTTCTTTTAAGAAAATTATTCCCCAGATAACTACCAACATAGATGAAGAACTATTGATGGGTGCAGAAATAGTTTTATCAAGATCTGTAGTAAATGATTTGAGTAAAAAGTAATAACCAGATGTTGCCATTGCTGACATTACTAAGAATAAGAGCTTATTTGGGGAGAAATCAGCTTTAATCTTATCAAAGCTCTTAACTATAAAGATATAAGAAATCAATCCTGGAATTAAGTAGGTTAGAAATCCATATACTGGTATAGAAAAATTTTCTAAATTCTTTGCATCGATGAGTATACCTAGTGCCAGCATAAGTGAAGCGGCTAATCTAAGTATCACACCTTTCATTTTAACTTTTGTATCAGCATCTGAATTAATGTGGATTATCACGTTACCAAGAATTACTAACAATACACCTATTACTTTCATTGAAGTAGCATCCTCATTAAAGACAATAAGCCCTCCAATGAATGTCACAATTACTGTGGTTTGAGATAAAATACCAGCAACAGAAACATCAAGATATTTAAAAGACTTGAAGCCTAAAACATTGAAAAATGTATAACAAAGTATAGCGGCAACTGTTAGCAATACACTGTCAGCATTTATATCTGCTTTTGGAGTATCAAACAGTGATAGTGGTAAAAATAAGAGACCAGCTAATACTTGAAACACGACTACAGCAGCTATTGGATCTTTGGTTTTATTGACACTGATTTTGGAGAATAGAAACCAAAGCGAATAAAGAACTGCTGATAAGGATGCAAATAGTACTCCCATTATTTAATATTTTTCAAAGCCAAATTTACTGCATCATGATCACTCCATGGATATTCTATTTGTTTTTTGCCAAAGGCTAAACTCTGTTCGTGTGCTTTACCAGTAATGAAAACGATATCTTTCTCTTTAGCAAGTCTAAGCGCAAACTCAATTGCATCTTGTCTACTTGCTACATTGTCTTCATCAAAAGCAAAGAATGGTTTAACGCCTTTTTCTACGGCTTTTTCTAGCTTATGTTTTATTTTGGCGTAATCTATTTCTGAGAAATCTTTATGATCAGCAAATCTATCTACTAGTTCACCATCAGCTTCTTTAGCATGCTTTAGAATCTCATTATTTACTTTCTTGAGCTTTTCGTCCCTTGGATCTTCTGCTGTTAGTACTGTAATGCTCGCAAATTTTGCAGAAATCTCGCCCATTTTTCTTCTAGACTTATCTCTCATACCAGCACACCCAAAGACTGAGATTAGATTTGAGCCTGGCTCTAGAATATTCAGAACGCTTTTTAATGCATTTTCAAGCGCATTAGGTGTATGAGCAAAATCAATGATAATCGTGTATGGTTCTGTTTGAATTATTTCCATTCTCCCTTTCGGTGTCGAATAGCTTTTCAATGCGTTTGAAATTTCTTCTTTGCTAATGAAGTTAGTACAAACATTTATTACTGCTAGTGCATTCTCTAAGTTATAGCTTCCAATAATAGGTATATGATATTTCATTCCCTCATATTCGAAACCAATACCTCTTACTGATTCTACTAGATTTGTAACTTCATTTTTCTGATACCATTTTACATTTTTCGAAGGATTTTCGAGTGATAGTTTATTTTTTAACCAATTTGCGCTTTTTTCATCATCTCCATTCAAAATAGCTGGTGCGTCTTTTTTAAGCTTCTGGATTACCATATATTTTGCTTCTGCGTAGTTTTCCCATGTCCCATGGTAATCTAAATGATCTTCTCGGATATTTGTGATTGTCGCAGCGTCGAATTCAATAGTCTCCAAACGCCCTTGCTGAAGTCCATTTGAAGTAGATTCAAGCACAACATACTCTATTCCCTTGTCTACCATCATTCTTAGATATCTAGGAACATCCCATGGATCTGGAGTAGTTACATGCAACCCTGTGTCCAATACTTCATCCCCTATCCTTGCTTCAATTGTGGAAAGATATGCCACCTTTAAACCAGCAGATTTAAGTACGTGATAGATCATTGAAGTTGTTGTTGTTTTACCATCAGAACCAGTAACTGCAATTATCTTTAGCTCTTTTGTTGGGTAATTATATTTTTTGTGGGCATTTCTAGCCTGAATCTTATGGACTAAATTCTTGGCTTTTTGGATAGGGTTATCTTGTGTCATTGTTTTTATTAATAATATTAGAAAGCTTTTTTCTTATACGGTGTAACTTGGTACCTATGTTAGTTTCTGTGAGCCCCGTTAATTTTGATATTTCTTTATTTGATAAGCTTTCAAAAAATTTATAGTAAACCAAGTACTGTTCGTCTTCGTTAAGTTCTTGAATTGCTATGTAAAGCGCTGCTTCTTCCTCATCAGCCTGTAATTCTATTTCTACATTTGGCGCTTTCGATTCGACATAATTTGCTACATCACTCAAAGATTTATCTTTTTTTCGTTTACTGTTCTTTCTATAATAATCAATAACGTGATTTCTGGCAATTCTGAATATCCATGCAGATACAGTAATCCCCTGCCACTGGAAATCAGGCAAAGATTTTAGAACTTTCTCAAATATATCTCCTGTTAGATCCTCAGCGACTTGCTTGTTGGTAACTCTTTTGCGGACAAATTCTAATACTTTTGTATAATATGTCTCATAAAGTGTTGTAAAGTCGTCATTCGAAAGTTCATTTTTATTAAACAGATTCTTTTGTTCTTTATCGCTTAACTCTTTTATAACTTATCCTCTATTAAATTAGATTTAATCTTAGCTAGTAATCTAGTTGGTATTTGAAACTTAACAGCTTCAAAGCCAATATCCTCTATATTTATATCTAAACTAAGAGCTGTTGCAGTTATCCCACCTAAAATCAGATCAGAGAAACCTCTTAGATTTTTGGTATTGATTTTGATCTGGGACTTTTTATACTTCATTTCAATGGACTGCTTATTTTGCTTTACTACTAGATCATTACCCTTATCTCTTCCATATGTGAACGTACTATGTTTTTTCACAAGCTTCTTCAATGATTTACGTAATGTGTCATCATTGTAAATAATCATTCCTTTTTCTTTGTCTACATTCTTAATTAGTTTTTCAATAATTAGCTTATCTTCATTATCATTTAATACCAGAAGTATATCGGGCTTTATAAATGATCCCCAGTACTTAACTATTGATTCCACATTCGAATCAACACTAAGTATCAATGTGTGCGGATTAGATGGACCTAAAAGTAAATAAGTCCAAGCTCGTGTCAAAAGCCACCACCATTCTATAAAATTTCTTTTCCGATCTCTGTATCCAAGAATAGAGAGTGGTATTGTGAAATCCCACCAGACTTCTTTAATATTCCTTCTAACTTTTATTCCATTCTGCTTACTGATAACATCATAAAGTAGTTCTTTGGCAACTTCTGTTCCATACCATCCAGAAATCACGATCAGTTCCATTTTATGTTTTCTGATTGCAAGCTTTGCTAGTATCTTCAGTTGTAATCTAAGGTATATCCTAAACAAAAACATTAGTTAATCCTTTCCACACTTGCACCCAATGCAGTGTATTTTTCAACTATATCTGGATATCTTCTGAGCAATGCATCATCCCGATCTACCAGAATAGTTTCACCACAGCCAGCTAGCGCTGTTAAGAATAAAGCCATTGTTGCTTGAATAATATTAGGGGCAAATATTTTTGTGCCTTGGAATTCTGTTGGGCCAAATGTAATTGCTCTATGAGGATCAGCCATAACTATCTTACTCTTCATTTTAATCAATTCTTCAATCCAGAATAGCCCATATTCCTGCATAGGACTATGAATTATCACAGTACCCTTTGCTTTAAGAGCAGTTGCAATAACGATCTGTATTAGATCTACTGGGAAAAGTGGCCATGGTAGTGCCATAATTTCTAGTAGGTCACCTCTAGCTGTCACTGAAATATCCAGCTTCTGATTTGGTGGTACATGTATTGAATCACCATCAATATTTACTTGTACACCAAGCTTTTCAAAAACCTGTAAAATTATTCCCATGTGTTCAGGGATAGCGTTATTAATAACTACATCTCCATTTGTCATTGCTGCCGCTGCTATCAATGCTCCAACATCAAGATGATCACTGATAACTGTCCACTCTGTACCATGTAATTCTTGTACTCCTTCTATAACTATCCTATTAGTACCTATTCCTGAAATTTTTGCACCCATTGCAACCAACATATTACATAAGTCTTGAGTATGCGGCTCACATGCTGCATTGTATATTTCTGTTCTACCAGGAGTCATTGTGGCAAGCATAATTAGATTTTCTGTTCCTGTAACACTTGGGAACCATGCCCAAACCTTATTAGCTTTCAAATTATCTGCTTCTAGGAAGTAGCCTTTATCCCTTACATACTTTGCTCCTAACTGCTCCATGTTCTCCATAAAGGCATCTAATGGCCTTGAGCCTAATTTACACCCACCTGGTATAGGCATATGTGCTTTTTTAAATCTAAGCAGCAGAGGTGCCATAAACATTACTGATGCTTTTGCCTTTTGTGATAGCTCTGGATCTAATTCAAATGTATTTAAATTTTCAGCATTTATTCGAACTGAATTTCCTTCGTTTAGGTAAGAAACCTTCCCGCCTAATTGCTTAACAAGCTTCAACATAATTCTTACATCTGAACTCTTAGGAACATTGTGTATAGTAACAGTCTGCTTTGTTAATAGCGCTGCTGGAATAAGCTTTAGAATCGAATTTTTGTTGGGAACAGGTTCGACAGTACCTTTAAGTGGTTTTTGACCTATTATTTTATAAGAAGACATAATATTTGGTTATTAAATAAAATCAACTATTAATTAAACGAACAATTGATAAGTTCTTCACAGTTTTTCATGGAATCTAGAGTTCCGAATATTTATCTGTGTATTCAATTGTTTTATCTAGTATAGACTTTTCTGAACCATGATGACCAGCATCTTCAAGTATAAAGAAGTCTGCTTCTGGCCAGGCCTTATGCAGTTCCCATGCTGGTTTTACAGTAGAAATAACATCATATCTACCGTTCATTATTACAGTAGGAATATTGCGAATTAAGTCTATTTTTTGGATAATTTCACCATCTTGAAGAAAACAATCATTTTCAAAATAGTGCAGAAAAATATTTATAGAATGTCTCTCTTCTTCTGCTTCTTCTAATGTAATTTGCTCAAAATCTCTTTCTTGAAATAACTTGAGCAAATTGCTCTCCCATCCATTCCACGCTTCAACAAGCCTAATTAAATCATCTCCTTGATAAGAGTTTAGTTTCTGTTTGAATGCAGATAGCAGGTCTTCATCCTCATTGAATTCAACCATAACTCTTTCCCACAAGTCTGGGAATAACATATTTGCACCTTTTTTTGTTAACCATTCTACTTGTTCCTTACTGCCTAAAAATACTCCTCTTAATATCAATGCATTAACTCTTTCAGGGTGTTTTTGTGCGTAAACAAGTGCTATTGCGCTTCCCCAACTTGGCCCATTTATAACCCATTTTTCAATATCTAAATGAATTCTAAGCTTTTCAATATCCTCAACAATATCCTGAGTAGTATTTTGCCGTACTTCACCTCTAGGAACGCTTTTACCGCATCCTCTTTGATCAAATAAAACTATTTTGTACTTTTCAGGATTATATAGTTGCCTATAGCCTGGTTTAGAAGCTGATCCAGGGCCACCATGTACATGCAGTATAGCTTTACCATTTGGATTGCCTGATACTTCATAATAGATTGAATGAATGTCATCTACATTTAGTGTATCACTCAAAAATGGATCTGTAACCGGATATTCTCTACGCATTATTATAAAAGTATTAATAAAATAGTAACATACTTCTAATCAAAAAATTAATTGGCTTAATAAAATTTTATTTGCTAGAATAAATTTCCTTTTAAAAAGAACGAAATGACCCGTATAGTAACTTCTGCTTACTATCTAGTTGCGATTAATTCCTATAAGCTGTTTGAGCTTGGAACTAAGGTACTCCTTAGCAGAAGATGGTAGACTCCCATATCAAAGAGCAATCGGATGCTCACCAAGATGCATGCGATAATGAAGAATATTTTTACATTGATCCTGAGACTGGCTTATTCGTGCAAACAGCATATGGATTAGCACTTAGAGGTTCTTGTTGCAATAACAGTTGTAGACATTGCCCGTGGGAAGCTACTTCTGATGCTTAATCTTTGCTAAGAATTTTTCATATTCTTTGTGATTATCGAATATCTGAACTACTTCAAAACCACCATCGACAGCATACATTACTATTCGTAGATTTCCTGTTGCAACACGATAGTATCCACTGTTTTCACCTTCAATTCGTTCAAAATTATAGTTGGGACTACCATGTACATCAAACAAGTTACTTATAACTTCTCCAACTTTTCTTTTTACGCCCTTAAGTTTTCTACCTCGTAATTTAGGCCATGAAGTATTACTAAAATCAAAATCGACCATATATCCATCATCATCATTTTGCTCATCGATATGTGCAGCCTCTCCTTGCTCACCTGAAAAAGTCTGCTGGTTATATCGTTTATTCATGTTTAATGCAGGACTTACCTGTGTATCTGGCATTACTCTCTGAGTTCTGACCGCGTGATAATAGTCAAAAAGGTTATGTACACTCTCAGATACCATTTCAAATACGCACTCAACAGCGTCTTCGTCAAGATTCTCTTCATCAAAGAGATGAAACCGTCTTGTCCCTGGATAGCTACTTAAATCCATGCTTATTCTTAATTGCCTTTGTTCTTCTGTAACTATAATAATTTCGATTGCTCCATCATTTTGGTTGATTATCTCAACAAATTCAAAAGGATGTTCACCACCAAAGAAGTGATCAGTTAGTTGTTGATGAGTTAATTGGAAGTATCCATTATCAGTTGAATTTAATGCTCTAGCAATAGCAGCTCTAACACCTCTTTCCTCTGGCAGCTCATCATCAGTAACATGTTCCCAGTTAAATAACTCATTTACTTCATTTGCGTATATGTAAGCAATTTCTCTACTTGTAGCTTCAATATGCCTACCTAGTATTAACGGTAAATTATCTTCAGATCTTCTACTCCCAGCAATCAACCTCCCAAATGTTTTCAGTGAGCTACCAAGTTGAACTGCATTAATGTCGCCATCTCTCAAATCTCGATTAAGAATACCTACTCTGGCTAGTACCGCCATTGAATTTAA
>JAGQLK010000130.1 GCA_020429485.1 Candidatus Dojkabacteria bacterium
AAATAGTGAACTTCTCATTGCAAGTTCATAAACTATTTCAGATCCCTCATAATCTGGATGTAATTCAATCATTAATTTGAAATTAATTATATTGGTGGGATTTTATCATAAACTACTTGTTTCGTGGCAATTCATATCTTATAATCAAGAACGGTTGAGAAAATTTTTCTCTAATGCCGAGATAGCTCAGCTGGTAGAGCACGCGACTGAAAATCGCGGTGTCGGCGGTTCAAGTCCGCCTCTCGGCACCATTTGACAATTAGTTTGCAGTACGAGAACGATAATCGTGCGGTTCTCCCGATAAATCGGGATTAATTCGACTTAACCAAAACCTATTGGTTTTGGTAGTCTCATTGAAAAGTCCGCCTCTCGGCACCATTTAAATAGTGACTTTAAAATAATTTAGAATTAGTTTATAATCACTATCGTACATTTGAAAATCTGGGCGCCTAGCTCAACTGGCTAGAGCAATTCGTTTACACCGAATAGGTTAGGGGTTCGAGTCCCTTGGCGCCCACCAAATTACTTCTCCCAGTAGCAGCCCTATATATACTATAATGTTTTTATTACATCTATAGGTATTTCTTATGCAAAACAATACAATCACAGTCCAAGCAACTATATTAGCTCCAATTGCAAAAGTTTGGGAGTACTATAATACACCTGAACATATAATGAATTGGAACAATGCATCTCCAGATTGGCATTCGCCATCAGCCGAGAATGATCTAAGGACAGGAGGTAGTTTCAAGTACAGGATGGAAGCAAAAGATGGTAGTGCGGGATTTGACTTCGAAGGTGTATTTGACTTAGTTAAAGAACCTAACATCCTAAACTATACGATTGGTGACAGAAGGGTAGAAGTAAGTTTCAAAGAAATTGATGGTGCAACAGAGGCGAAAGTTATCTTCGAGATGGAACATGAAAATCCTGAAGAGATGCAAAGGCAAGGTTGGCAAGCAATACTTGATAATTTTAAGAAATACGTAGAAAATAATTAATTTCAGTTATAACAGTTATGAACCACGCAACAATTAGATTTGCAAAAGATGCTGATTACCCCAACTTTCTACCTGTTTATGAAAAATTTCTTATTGATGTAGATACTAGTCATCCAGAGTTAGAAACAATGGGAGAAACACTCTTTATAGAGTATATTAATCAACCCAAGAATTTCATTATACTGGCCCTTGATGATGATCAAGTAATTGGTATCTCAGAGATAGGAATAAAATACAGAAGATTCCGTGATAAAACAGAACGGATCGAAGTGAATTCTATGTATGTACTACCTGAATATCAGGGCAAAGGTATTGGAAGCATGATAATTGATTTTATTGAAAGCTTTGCAAACCAAGAGGCAATTGAAAGAATCTACTTAAATAGCGGTAACAACACTCCTGATGCACATAGATTCTATAAAAAAAATGGTTATGAACAATACGGGGTCGCATTTAAGAAAAAGCTATCTATTTAATATCCAATTAGTAAAGTGTAGCTAATCAAAGAAAGTCAATCATTTTCTTGAGTAGTCATAGTAACTACAGTAGTGATATAATCACTACATAATGACTAATGAATTTCTTTTACCTACAAATTTACAAGAAGTAAGATCATCTGGGCTCGAAAGACCAGATGTTATTTATCCACCTATACAAAATGAGTGCGATGCAGTCAGACTCTTTAATAATGCATACTTCTACTTCTTCAGAAATTTCTACCCAGATGAAATCTGCGATAACCTCGAAATTGCTGCAAGCAATAAATCAAAGGGTAAACATAGAAAGCAAGCAAGAAGCGCATTGGCTCAATATAGAGGCCCTTTACAACTCATGAGGACAGCATATTTATTCTATGATGAGGAGCACAAAGCACCTAAACTGCTGAGCTTGCCGACAAGAAATATAGGCCATGTAAAAGATAAGTTGTCCGCGACCAAGAAAGGTCAATTAGCACAAACTATAGATCAAGTTTGGACTTTGGCTAATAGCTTAAACCAGTTAGATTTTGCTCCGACTACTATTGGCTCCTATCTAGACTATAGAGCTGGTCAAATTGGTATGATCTCAGAACTAAACACCAAGCACAAACTAGATAGAGACGACTTTCACGATGGAAGAAAAGCTATTAGGAATATGGCATTAGAATTAGCATTATCGGGCTTGTATCAGCCTCTCAACCACCCTAATGTACAAGGGATGGCATATTTATGGGGTTTAAGCTCAACACTAGGGAAGATCCACGATGAAGCGGTATGGAATGGAGATAAGAAAGCATCTGTGCCAAAAGCAGTACGAAGAGAAATTGATGATGTTGTTAGTTTAGTTTCGGTATACTAAATCAATTTCAGTAACTTCTAGCATTTACACTTGCTATAATTATTTCATGAAGAACCAACCAAATGCGACAATTTCAGCATATAATCAATACGCGGATCAGTATAGTAAAAAGTACAAAACTCTAAGATATACTAAGAAATACCTAGACTATTTTATTGATAATGCATCTGGTACGACGCTATTAGATATCGGATGTGGCCATGGTAGAGATAGTTTCTATCTATCAGATGCAGGATTTGATGTGACTGGTATAGACGGTAGTTCTGAGATGATATCTATTGCAAAACAGCAGATAAGTTCTTGCAAGTTCGAATGCTGCTTATTTAAAGACATAGGATATGAAGAGAATTCATTTGATAATATTTGGGCCAGTGCATCTCTATTGCATCTAACCAAGATTGAATTTAAAGCTATACTTAGTAAAATCAGAAAGATACTAAAACCAGGAGGTTTATTTTACCTAAGCATGCAAGAAGGTGAAGGTGAAATTGTGCAAAATGTGAGTGTAGTTGAAGCTGATCGATTATTTACACGTTATAACATTAGTGAGCTTGAGCAGTTATTAAGTGAAGCAGGATTTTCAATTGATACTTATGAAAGGAATGATCAACATAAAGTTGTAATTTGGCTAGCAATATTCGCAAGATGAAGTATAATACCGAAATGGAAATGTTACCAACAACAATAATCGAATTGGCTAATAGAAATAGCCTTTCTCAATTTGAACATGAATGCAGAACTGTTATTAACGCAACTACACCAGAAGCTGCATCAGATTTGTGGGATTTCAGTACTCAATGGGGGCGCTTATCTATACCTATCACATCAGATATTCGTTTCGAATTAAAGGCATCAAAACCTACTATCACACCCTTAGTCCCAGATAATAAACAGGGCAGTATGTGCCACTTGGATATAATGCGTGATGATGATCAACTGCTTCACCTTATGTTTATGGCTCGAGAGTCAACCATGCCTTGTACATCACCAATTGTTTTATCAAACACTAGAGTATCTCCCAATAGAGAGATGCTAAGCCAGTTTAATCCATATGCATTTTATGATTCATTAATCTATTTAATGCATAGACTTGCTCCACAAGATACTATGCTCAAACTATTTGTTAGACAGTATGATACTAGAGCAGCATTAGATAATGGTGATTTAGCAGAAACAACTCCTCTTGTTAAAGTTTTTGCTAAATCTGGTTGGAAACTAACAGAACATCAAATGAGAAACTCTTCTCGAAGATACCCGCATGTACTTTCATTTAATAATCAGGGAATAGTTATTTAGTATAGCTAACCGTAGCAGATACGCTAGGTAGTGTTGAATTATCTTGTTCTAGAGGAAATAAAACTTTTGGTTTA
>JAGQLK010000131.1 GCA_020429485.1 Candidatus Dojkabacteria bacterium
GCTCTTCCGATCTATGAGCTGGTATGTTTTAACTGATAGGTATAAAAAAAAGGAGCAAAGCTCCGCGTGCCTGCCAGTCGGCAGACAGGCTGGACTCGAACCAGCATCCCGTTGTACGGGATAACAGCAAAAGAATGTCTGTTTTAAGAATGTTTGATAAAAAAAGAACAAAGCTCCGCGTGCTGGACTCGAACCAGCAGCCTGTCGGTTAACAGCCGAATGCTCTACCATTGAGCTAACGCGGAGCTTTGTTCTTGATTAAGCTCTTAATATATCTTCTGCTTTTCTGAGTTTTTATATGCGTTTCAAACTTAGAAGCAGATTGCTTATCAACAAACTTCTGAGTAAAAACAATTTGCCAATCATGTGCTCTTTTGGTGAATGCGTTACCACCGCCTTTGCCTATGTTGTGATAGATCAATCTTCTATCTGGATTGTTACTCATACCAACGTAGAATCTATCAATATTTTTACTGAAAAGTATGTAAACAAACATACTAATATTCTATTGTAAGGACCTTAACTATTTTTTAATTATTCTAATTTCTGTTCTGAACCAGCATCCCGTACAACGGGATAACAGCCGAATGCTCTACCATTGAGCTAACGCGGAACTTTACTCCTGTTTGATGTTGTAGACAAATTTTACATATATAATTAAAAAATGTCTACATCAAGTTGAACAAGTGCAATTATATACCTTATCCCCTGAAAAAATCAAAAAACATAGAAAGAAATAGACCTAAAGAAAATATTCCAAACACAGAACCTATTACAATCGCTAATGTAGCTGGGTTAGAAATATCAGTACTAAACTGATGACTGGTTCCGGGAAATTGAAAATAACCCGTGCTAGTTTGTGTTTCAGCCTGTGTAGATATACCAGCCACACTAGGTGAATTATCTGTAGTTAGGGCGCTTTCTGTATAAGACTCAGTGATGGTTGCCTGTTCTTGCTTGGGAGAAAAGATCATTACGGGTGCTACAAAAAACACAATAAACATACCAATAATCACTACCACTTGGGCAGGTGTTATATCTAATTTTATACCTTTTTCTTCTTCGCTAACTTGATTCATTTATAAATATTTTGCCACATTTTGGTTGTGTTCGCTAAGTGTTTTTGCGTAATGTATTACTCCGTCATTATCGTGAATATAGTAGAAATAATCATTCGCTTCTGGATAAATCGCTGCTTGAATAGATGCAATACCAGGGTTAGCTATTGGTGTTGGAGGTAATCCAACAAACCGATAAGTATTATATGGACTATCAGAATTTTTTAATGAAAAAGCATCAGCTTTCCAATCTTTCTCTATGTATAGTAGTGTAGCATCAATCTGCAATAGATTTACTCCATCAACGCCTTCTTCAAGTCTTTTGTAGATAATATCAGCAACCACTGGTTTCTCTTCATCTGTAAATGTTTCTCTTTCAAGCATTGCTGCGATATTCAAAATTTCATATAGAGAATAGTCACTTGAGGAGATTGCAGATAAATCTTCGCTAGTTAATCTATCTTGAAAAAGAGTATTAATCATCTTCTCTATAACTTCAATGCTGGTTGCATGCATGTCAAAGAAATATGTATCAGGGTAAAGGAAGCCCTCAAGATTTTCTCCCTGAGGTTTATAGCTATTTAGATAACCAGCAGTTGGTTCATTAAATGGTGAGCTATCTGGATTTTCTACTATTGATAGAAATTCAGTTTTACTAAAAAATCCTCCTTCAACCTTAGAAAATTCAGTAGCTAGAATTTCTGCTATTTCATCATATCTAAGCCCTTCAGGAATAGATACTTTTATATCTTCTTGTGTTCTGGCTTTTTGCAAGATAACCAATATTTCTTCGATACTATTGCTAGGAGCAATATCAAAGTATCCTGCTTGTATACCACTGCTCAATTCCGGATTCAGTTTATTATAAAGAACAAATGCTGATGGGTTTTCTAATAATCCAGCTGCAGCAAGATTATCTGCGATTTCTTCCACTCCTTGGCCAGATACAATCTCAAACTCAACCTCTTCTGTAGACTCTCCATTGGGTTGTGTAATTGCTGAGTTATACCAAAGGTAACCATAAATGCCTAGTATTATTGGAATTACAAGGATTAAAAATCCAATAAATGGTAATGCTTTTTTCAAGTTTTTATTCTACAAATATTAAATGAGTATTCATTCTATTCTAACATCAAAATCGAATGCAACTAAATGAAGAATGCTTAATTTGAGGAATTTATTCGGGCTTTTCTCTCTGCCAATCTAGATATTCTTGAAGAATGATTCTTGCAGCTTCGCTATCACTATTTGCTCTTTTTCGACCACGAGCTCCAAATTCTGCTTGCTTTGATGAATAAGATTCATCCCAGAATTTATAGTCTAGTCCAGTAGCTTTTTTAACCATTTCTGCAAAATCCTTAACTAGAGTAGTTTGTTCACTATCTTTACCTTCCCAGCCACTTGGCAGGCCTATGATAAGCATTTCTGCTCTTACATCATCTGCTATTTGAGTTATGCCTTCAATTGCTTCCTTTTGGTTTTTGACTCGGAGAGTAGGAAGTGGTGCAGCAATAAAACCCGTCTCATCTGAGACAGCTAAACCTAATTTTCTTGTTCCGTGATCTATTGAAAGAATTATCATAAGAAGATTTTAACACAGATTATTTATTAGTTGATGAAAAAGCCTATGTTTATTGCAGTATCTAAATTATAGATTTCAAGAACCTCAATGGCAATTCTCAAAAATACTCAACTCTGTTATAATCAAGCGAGGTGTTTTTACTGGCCTAAGATGGGTGAAGGAATTCAAAGAATATTTAATAATCCCCCAATTTCCTCGGAGAGGTTGAGTATTCTTTATGATTCTTCCACTAAATCTTTTTCCAGTAAGAATAGCCTTGCTATTTATACTTTTTATATAGAAAAAGATGTCTAACGAAATTATAAAGACACTTAACTATTTCGGTAAAGAAATTACATTCAAGACCGGAAAATTAGCTCCTAGAGCTGAAACAAGTATACTTGCACAGGTAGGTGAAACAGTTGTATTCACTACTGTTAGTGTAAGTAAAGAGGATAGTTCACTTGATTACTTCCCACTATCAATTGAATATATCGAAAAATTTTATGCTAGTGGGATCATCTCAGGCTCACGATTTCTTAAAAGAGAAAGAAGACCTAGTGATGAAGCAGTCCTAAAGGCAAGACAAATAGATCACTCAATAAGATCACTTTTCCCTAAAGGATACAAAAAGGAAGTTAGCGTAATCGTGCAAGTATTAGCTTACGATGAAGTTAATAGTCCAGAAACATTAGCTGTAGTGTCAGCTTCAATGGCACTTATGAATTCATCAATTCCATTTAATGGTCCAAGCGCAAGCGTCATGATTGGAATTAAAGATGGTGAGTTCATCTTAAATCCATCAGTTGAAATGCTGGAGGAATTAGAAGGAGAATTTGTTGTTTCTGTAAGAGATGGCAGAATCCTTAATATCGAAGGTCAAGGTCATGAGATACCAGAGGAAAAGATGGGTGAGTTATTAGACTTTGCAGTAGAAAAATGTCAGCCTTTGCTAGATATTCAAGTCGAGTTCCAGAAAGAGGTTGGTAAAGAAAAGCAAGCTTTTGAAGAACTTCCTGTTCCAGAAGAACTAATTAAAGAAATTGATGAAAAGTATCACTCTAGAATAGAAGAAGGTCTAT
>JAGQLK010000132.1 GCA_020429485.1 Candidatus Dojkabacteria bacterium
TCAATTATCTCTCCCTTAAACATTAGCACTCTATAATTTGCTCCCTCAATAAATTTCTCACAGAGTACTTTCTCCACTGAGCTCTGTTTTAAATTATTTATTGCAGCATCAATCTTACTTTGGGTATCAAGTCTAAGAAATACATTTGCACCAGCTCTACCATCTACTGGTTTCAAGACTATGTTTTTATAAGCTTTTAAAAACTCATATAGAGTAGAGGAGTAGTCAGTATTTAGATCTATAGTTATTTGTGTTGGAGTAGGGAGGCCTGCTTTTGCCAAAAGCCTTATTGATAATTCTTTATTATCTGCAAATTCCTTTGCTACTATATCATTTAAGCTTAATCTATCACCTATTAGATATAACTGCTTATCATTAGAATAAATCATTGAGTAACCTGACTCTTCATCAAGTATAGTAAAGTCTAGGTTGAGCTCAGACGCAGCATTTAAGTATATATTGCTGGTTCTATTGCTAGTAAATTTATTAAGCATATTTTATTTAATCTGGTTTTTCTTGCTGGGGTCTACAAGAAATTTGAATAATGACTTTCTACCTACGATTATCGGGTAGGTCAATTTACTTCTGTCGTATATAGAAGCTTTTGTTTCGAATTTTGTGTCTTGAATTTTTAATGAAAGATTAACATATGGTCTCATGCTTGAACCATGACTTGACTGAACAAATCTTACTTCGGCTAAATCTGGGTATTCATCTTTGAGCTCTTCGTATAATGGTTTCTCAAGTGCGTGTCCTTCGCTACTGCTTATACCTGTAGGTAATCTTCCAGAATCAATTAATTTAATTATTGAATCAAAACCAAGTTTAATAGCCAATGCTTTATCCATTGAAGTGCTATCTGCTCCAGTATCGATTTTTGCTTTAACAGAGCTTTCTTGGTCTTCTTTTCCATAAAGTGTAATATTTTCAACAATTCCTATAACATCTTTACCTGTTAATTGTTCTACACCAGCTTCGATAGTACCTCCAAATAGATCTTTACCTAGTCTAATACCTTTTTCGATTGTAGAGACTTTTAATCCATATGCTTTTCTTAGTCTCCATCGTAATCCATCATCATTGGCTAGCTGTATAGATAGACCTGGTCTAGCATTCATTTCAACAATCATTGGCCCCTTTTCTCGATCGATTAAGAAATCAATAGCAGCAAAGTTTAAATTTGTTGCTTTTTGGGCTTGGATTGCATATTTAAGCATTGATTCCCAGTATGGGATCTTAAGACCAGAAACTCTAATTTTTGTACCTGGTATGTATTCTATGCCGCCAGTTTTACCGTAAATAGCGGACGTAGTAACTCCAGTAGCAATATCGATTCCGGCACCAACTGCACCTAGAGCTAGATTAGCCTTACCTTCTGATTCTCGAGTAGGCAATCTAAGCATGGCCATTGTAGGAATGTTATTGTATGTAATAATTCTAATATCAGGAATACCTTTGTATGAATAGTATTTGAATGCTTTATGATTCTGTACACGCTCTTCAAATAATATTTTATCTGGCTCTTGAGCAAGTGAGTATTTACCATTGAGTATATCAATACATTGTCTCTTGAGATCAGCTTCACTGACTCTAGATTTGTCTGCTCTTATCCATCTACCTTGTTCATCTCTATTAAAGAAAATATCAATTCCACCACCTTCTAGACCAAATACAGGTTTCATTACGAAACTTTTTGGTAATGTAGACCAGTCAAAATTAATCAGCTGTCTGTAATCATCTATGACAGCCAGTAACTTAGGTGTAGGGATGTCGGCAGCTTCTAAGACCGTCTTTGTTAATATCTTATTGTCAGCTATCTCTTTAGCTTTGTCTTTATTATATTTACGGATATAAGTTAGGTTACGTTTGTTTAACCCTAGGACTTTATTTCTGTTTTTTAGAATGTTTGTAATACCCATTAACTATTCTTCTTCAGTATCTAAAACATCTCTGAATCTATAATATTCAGTTAATCTAAGACCAGAGAATCTACCAATCATATATGCGATTGGTAAGTTAAGTAATATTAATAACGGATAATCTAAAAGTAGGTTCTGTAAGCTGGATAAACTGATAACTAAATAACAGAGAATAGAAATGCCGAGTGTCTCTAAAGATAAAAATACCGCCTTCTTGGTACTTTTATTAAATGCGAACAGATTCATATATCTTTCTGATACAGATGCAATAAGAATGAGTGAGAAGACACTAATCTTTAATATGCCTGGATTATTTGTTAAATCAGCAATAACTAGTACCCCAATTATTGATAAAACTACACTTGTTATCACAATTGATAGCTTGGAGTAATAGTGTAGTGCCCACTTCTTGAGAATCTTATAGCTCACAACTGTTGTGAGGAAGATAATGAATGTAAGAAATAAACCAAACTTGAGTCCTTGAAATACGTCTGATTCAATTGATCCTGGTTTAGTAATTCCAAATTCGTAGAAAATAAATGTAAGTACAATTGGTGCATAAATCCCTAAAGATCTAACACCGATAACATATCTTGCAAATCCTACAATAGTTACTATTAGAGGTAAAAAGAGTAGGGTGATGATCACATTCATGTCTATGTCGAACTGTACTACCAAGTCTGAAAATGAATTCATAATCTCAACATTAAAAACCAAAGTATTACTCACGGGTAGTGACTTACGAGTAATTATACTAAAAAAAGTGGGGTATAGGAAGGGTAGTATAAATAATGAAAAGCCCCCAGTATCAATAGATGTGAGGGCTTTAATCTTTTCTTATTCTTACTTAAGAGTTACTTTTGCGCCTGCTTCTTCTAGTTCAGCTTGAAGTTTTTCTGCATCTTCTTTGCTGATACCTTCTTTAAGCACTTTAGGTGCAGCTTCTACGATGTCTTTTGCTTCTTTAAGACCAACGCCTGCAGCATTTTTAACTACTTTGATTACAGCAATCTTATTGCCACCTACTTCAGTAAGTTCTACATCAAAGCTTGTCTTTTCTTCTGCAGCGCCACCTTCTGCGCCACCAGCTGCTGGAGCAGCCATAACTGCAGCAGGAGCTGCTGCTGATACACCGAATTTTTCTTCTAGTGCTTTAACTAGTTCAGAAACTTCTAGAACTGTCATTTTTTCTAGCATATCTGCAATTTTCTTTGCATCGCCAGTAAGTTCAACAGCATTAGTTTCCTCTGTTTTTTTATCTTCTGCCATTTTATTTAGACTAATAAATAATTAAATATAAATTTATTGTTTTGCCTCTGCTATCGCATTTAAGGCATAAACTAATTCTCTGACGTTACCATTTAGAACAGTAACAAGTCCTCTAACAGGTCCGTTGAAGACACTTAATAGTTGACCTATTAATTGTTCCTTAGATGGTAGATCAGCAAGTTCTTTTACCTGAGATCCACTAATAACAGATCCTTTAAGCATACCGCCCTGGATCTCCATTTTATCTGTCTCTTTGGCAAATTTTGAAAGAACTTTTGCGGCTTCACTAACTTGATCACCGACAAATACTACTGCATGCTCTTGGTTTTCGAGTATTTCCAATTCAGGAAGATTCTCTTCTTTCAGAGCAACCTTAAGCAGGTTATTCTTTACAACATTATATGTTGCATCAAATTCGTATGTGTCTTTCTTAAGCTGTGAAGACTCATTTGCTGTTATTCCGATTGGTCTAACAACAAAGAAGGTTT
>JAGQLK010000133.1 GCA_020429485.1 Candidatus Dojkabacteria bacterium
ACATTTACAGAAGAGGATCGAAAGGCTTTGAAAAAGTTATCTAGGAAGCAGTTCTATAAGGATATTGTAGAAAACCAAAATAAGATTACTATTGAAAGAGCATTCAAGTATTCAAATGCAAAATATTCAGACGATGAATATAGAATTTACACCTCAGCAAGAAAATATGAAGTTGATAAGGAACTATCTCAAAAAATATTAGACCTAGCACCTTTAATCCAATACTATGAGGACTTTAAGGATCAGATCCCCTCATATATTTCAATTCAAGAAGGAAAACAGCACTACGATAGTGAGTGGAGAAGCGTAATTGATGGGCTTTTCTATCACGCAGATCCAAAAGTTACTGTATCAAAATACCTTGGAATATCCGACTCAAATGCTAGGACTAGTATCTTAAATAAGGTAAATAACGAACTAAATAAGCAATTTACTTTCAGATGGAATAAGAAGCTTAAAGGTAATAAAACTATAACCAGAGTCGATCTAAACTATGATGAGTCAAAGGAGCTATTCAATTTTACAGTAGTGGGACAAGATGAATCGACAGTATTCTCTGTTGGAGAGCGTAGTAAAGGTGCTCTATGGTATCTCAGTTTCTTGCTAAAGACCGAATTTAGAAAAAAACATTTACGTTCTAAAGCAGGCAAAACTCTATACTTAATTGATGAACCAGCCTCTAATCTTCATTCGAGTGCTCAAGAGAATATGGTTCAAGACTTTAGAAAGCTGGCAAGTGATTCTAATGTAATCTATACGACTCACAGTCAGTACCTAATAGATAAAGAAAATCTTAGTAATGTTTATATCGTTAAGAATACTAATAGTAAGATAAATGTTCAGAAATACTATGAGTATGTTTCTGGTACTACTGTAAAGACTTCATACTACCAGCCAATTATTGATGCATTAGAGATTCAGCCATATAGCCTCGATGTAAATTGGAGGCAAGTCCTTCTTGTTGAGGGAATCTATGATTACATTGGACTAAAGCTTCTTTTTGCCATTCTAAATCTAGAACATAAATATGTGATTATTCCTGGTACAAGCGCATCTAACCTTGAGACTCTTATTTCTTTACATCTTGGATGGGGTGCAACTATAGCCTTACTACTGGATAATGATGAAGAAGGGAGAAAGGCTAAGAGCAAGTACGAGAACAAGTTTCCAATGATAAAAGATAACATCTTAGACCTAGGACTAGTTATCGAAAAGAAGAATAGTCGTTTTGAAGATATGTTTGAACAAGATGACAAAGTATTAATTTATCAGATAGCAAATAGCGTTACTCTATCAAATAAAAGGATTGCAAAAAAGCAACTCCAACAAGCCCTAGCAATAATAGTATATAACGAAGACAAGAAAACTAAACTAAAAAACAATATTAGTGACACAACTAAAAATAGGTTTATAACTGTATTTGAAGAAGTCAAAAAAGCAATAAATGAAAACTAACTGGGAAAAAGTAAAAATTGATGATTTCTGTTATACAACTGATTATGTTGCAAATGGCAGCTTCGCTTCATTAAGAGAGAATGTTAAGTATTTGAATGAAACAGATCATGCCATATTAGTAAGAGCTAAAGATTTCACACATGACTGGTCAAAGGAACGCATATACGTATCCAAACAGTCTTATGAATTTTTGTCTAAAAGCAAATTATTTCCCAATGATTTGATAATGTCGAATGTTGGGAATACAGGTAGTGTTTTTATTGTACCTGACCTTGGTCAACCACTAACCCTTGGTCCAAATGCTATCTTGATAAGAGGAAATAAAGAAATAGTAGACACAAAATATCTTTACTATTATTTCAAGTCACATGAAGGAATTAACCAAATAGAATCTATAAGTTCTGCTACTGCACAAAAAAAATTTAATAAAACTTCATTTAGAAATCTCCAAATCCCCCTCCCCTCACTCGACACCCAAAAGAAAATCGCAGATGCTTTGGACAAGGCAGATGAGATTAGGAGAAAAAGGCAGGAGGCAATAGATAAGCTAGATGAACTAGTTCAGAGTGTATTTTTAGATATGTTTGGCGATCCTGTTAAGAATGAAAAAAATTGGAAATTAAAAAAGTTTGGTGAAATCGGAACTCTTGAAAGAGGAAAGTCTAAACATAGACCTAGGAATGATGAAATATTATTAGGTGGAAAATACCCTTTAATACAAACGGGGGATGTAGCGAACTCGGGGGGCTATATAACCGAATATACACAGACATATTCAGAAATTGGTCTTAAACAAAGTAAGTTATGGGACTCTGGGACTCTTTGTATAACGATTGCAGCTAATATTGCCAAAACTGGAATATTAACTTTTGATGCATGTTTTCCAGATAGCGTGGTCGGATTTAAGCCTGATGAGAAACAAACAAACACAGAGTTTATTCAAGTATGGCTATCCTTCTTACAAAAGATACTTGAAGAATCTGCACCCGAATCTGCACAAAAGAACATAAACCTATCAATACTCAGAGACTTAGATATGATTGTTCCACCAATTGATAAACAGAATCAGTTTAGAAGCATTTATAACATGATATTCAAAGAGCAAGATATAATGAATAATTCTGACAATGATAAAAACAATTTATTTAACTCCTTAATGCAAAAAGCATTTATGGGTGAACTTGAATTTAAGTGAAAGCATAGATTAATGAAAGTGAATAAACAGGAATTATTAAAACACCTAGAGTATGAATATAAATTGCTGGCAGAAGCGGCCATAGCATGGGATAAAGAAAGATCAGCAATAGTTCAAGACTCATTACTACTTCATACTAGAAATATTCTGCTATTCTTTAGTGAAACTAAAAATTTAAGAGATACTGATATACATGTTTCTATGTACTGTACAAACGAGTCTGTCAAATATTTCTATTGCAAGATTAACAATGATCAGATGTTAAAAGATTTAGCTCAAGGTATCTCTGTACATGTTCTGCATTTGACATATTGGAGGGATCCTATTTATAGAAATACTGTGGATGAAGATCCACAAATAGAGGCATTAAGAAAACAATCAAAAAGACCAATTTTTGATAACATTAATCATGAGATATGTCCCAAATTATTAAGGCTGCTCAAAGATTTAATGAATAAATCCAAACCAGAATATGAGTATAAAATTAAAGAAATGCACGATAAAATACATAAAAGTTTTAATACAGCGAATATCAAAGCTAAAAGTTATAATCGAGGATGTTTATTTTAATAACTTTCAATCCTATCAATCACTTTCTTCACCTTTCTGTAAATATTATTAACTTTCACCTTAGTATACTTATCATCAACCTCCATCATTGAAGCCATATGAATATTGTTTCTCAAATCTTTAATTTCATTGCAATACTTAAACAATGTTGGTGTAAGTAGTCTACACCTTTTACCAGCTATTATCATGTCATGAAATTGGGTATTATCCTTCAAATGTTTTTCAATATCGGCTTTCTTACACAAAACTATAGGCAAATCTACTCCTAACTCATCATTCAAAATAACTTTTGATAACTCATCGTACTTAAATTCTTTTTTAAATATTTTGCTCTCTCTAACTCTTCCAGATTCAATAAGTGACTTCAATTTGTAATGCAACAAGCTTTCAACTATAGCAGCGGAATAAATTATAATCGTTTTATATGTTTGATTTTTATATAGAGTAGGGAGGTTT
>JAGQLK010000134.1 GCA_020429485.1 Candidatus Dojkabacteria bacterium
AAAAAAAGTGAGTTTGGGCTGAGTAGGAAAGATATATATAAAGTATTAGCAATTGCAATTAGTATCATCTTCCCTTGGCATTTATACATGTATGTGACCCATGGAAGAGAATTTATTGATGCCTATCTTGGTTATCATATTATCGAAAGGTCACTAGTCACAATCGAAGAACATGATGAATGGAGATTCTTCTATTTTGAGGTTTTTTATAATCTAAAGGTAAATATCCTTGCTGGGCTTACTAGTTTATCTGTAATTTATTTATTAATTACAGACAGAAAATCAGATATATTCAGAATTTCTTTGGCAATAATATTAGGAATATTTACTATAATAACTTTAATGGATACTAAGCTTGCATGGTATGTTCTTCCTGTTTATCCATTCCAGAGTATATTAATAGGGTATGCTATTGGCAATACTGAAAATATGAATATAAAGTATTCGCTTGCAATAAAATTAGTGTGTTTTGTAACTATAATTGCTGGAATATATAGTAGCATTCAATATATTCATGCACTTTGATTTTATGAAAATTTTATAATCGTTTAGATATAATGCATTCATTATGAGAATACTTATTGTTGAAGATGAAATTAATTTAGCTACTCCACTCAAGAAGGGGATAGAGAAGCATGGCTATGCTGTAGATCTAGCTCATGATGGTAAAGCAGGCTACGATTTGGCTAGCATAAATCCATATGATTGTATTATTTTGGATCTTAACTTACCTGAAATGGATGGTATCGAAGTAGCTAAGAAATTAAGGGAAGAAGGCACGGATACACCGATCTTAATGCTAACAGCAAGATCCGCTCAAAATGAGAAGATAGAGGGCTTAGAGATGGGTGCTGATGATTACCTAACCAAGCCATTCAATTATCAGGAACTTATCTTGAGGCTTAAAGCACTTATCAAGAGGTATCATCCGGAACAAACAGAGACACTATCAGCACATGGGATTGAATTAGATCCTGGTAAGCATGGCGTAACTATCGAGGGGGATGTAATAGAGTTAAATAGAAAAGAATTTGCGATACTGGAATATTTACTGAGAAATAAAGGACGAGTAGTTTCTCAAGAAGAATTATTAGAGAAAGTATGGAACCAAGAAGTAAATATTTTCACAAATACAATTAGAACCCAGATTCTTAATCTTAGAAAAAAGATAGATCCAAACAAAAATGTAATTCAAACTATCAGAGGTGTAGGATATAAAATAAATGATTGAATTCACTAAAACAATAAAGTTTAAGTTTGCTGCATATGCAAGTGTAATCATACTTCTCTTTGGAGTAGTTTTTGTTGGAAGTGTTAACTTAGTAATTAGATATTATGTGCATAATCGTCCTGCTATAGGGAGTATGTTTGTTGAGGTTGATGAAGAGGATGATGTCATTCAATATAGATTTCCTCCACAGAATAAGAACTTGCAGTTAACTAAAGAGGCTATCGATGCAATTAATCTGCTTGAAGCCAAGAATGTAGAAAGGTTACGCGATGTCTCTCTGATAGCACTTATTCCATATTCAATTTTGTCTTTTGCAGCTGGATACTTTTTAGCCAGCAAGTATGTGGATCCAATTAATAAGGTTATTTATGCAACGCAGAATATTGACTTAGATAGCCTAGCTCAAAGAGTAGAGGATCCAAATACTGAAGATGAAGTAGGGAAGTTGATATCAACTTTCAATGCCATGTTGGATAGGTTGCAAGAATCTCAACAGGTGCGAGATCAGTTCGCTCAAGATGCTTCACATGAACTAAAGACCCCTTTAGCTGTTATCAAAACGAATCTTCAAGTTATTAACGATGATCCGAGCTCTTCTATTGATGAATACAAGAATGCTAGCAAAATAGTTCTTTCTGCAATTGAATCACTTGAAACCTTAGCAGAAGACTTATTACTATTAACCAGAAGAAATAGTAGAGCCCCTAAAGAAGATATCAACTTAGCAGATCTTTTAGAAGAAATAGTAAATGATTTTGAACCAATGGCTGCTTCTAAAGAAATTAAATTAAATCTGAAAGCGAAGCCAAAAAAATCAGTAATTAATGCTAATGAATTTCTGCTCACTAGAGCGATTAGGAACCTAATTGATAATGCCATTAAATATAGTGATTCAGATAAAGAGATTACAATCACCTTAGAGGATAATAAGAAAAAATATATTATCAAGGTGCAAGACCAAGGTATTGGTATCCCCGAAAAAGATCTGAAAAACATATTCAAAAGATTTTACAGAGTGGACAAATCTCGTGCCAAAACTAGAGGTGGAACTGGGCTGGGTCTTTCTATTGTTCATGATGTAATAAGTCAGCATGGTGGAAGTGTAGAAGTTGAAAGTAAAGAAGGCTCAGGGAGCACTTTTACAGTTTCTTTGCCTAAATGATAGGTTTACAATATACCCCTTCTAAGATATCCTATAGACATACCTATTAAAATTTTGTTATGAAGTTGAAAGTGCTAAATATCACTCTTCTATCGTTAGTGTTTATACTATCTGGGTGTCAGCTTTTTCCTAGTGAAGGATTAAGTGATTCTGAAGTAAATGACTTCATTCGTCGTGCAGTTGATAATCTTGAAGCTAATACGGGTTACGTTATGGAAGGTGATCTGACCGATCAGACCTTTGTAGCAGAGTTTGATGGAGAAAATAACCATATTGAGGGTACTTTCGATGGTGAAGAATCAGAAATTTATACTTTTGGAGGTGATACATACATTTATGGCTCGATTCCACAATTAGGTACTGAACCAATGTGGGTAAAATTTAGTGGGGGAGAAGAAACGCCACTCTCAGAAGATGTAGAGGTAGAAAGTGACAAAATTTTCACTGATGAGAAGTTAACTGACGAGTTCCTAGATGAGAATTTCAAATATCTTGGATTAAAAGATTGTCCTGAAGGTATAAATGGCCAATGCCATGTCTTTGAAATAACAGAAGATGGAAGTACAAGTACAGCATTCTTTACAGCATCCGATGAAAGATTAATACAGATTCAATCAGAATCAACATCTGAGGGTACTTTAACGATAACTTTTGATTATGATAGTACGATAGATATTCAATTACCTGATGAAGCAGCAGAAGCTGTTGATTATGAAGAAATATTTGAGCAATTCATACAGAATTTTGAGGTCCCAACAGAGCAAGTTGAGCAATAAGCTATATGTATGAAAATAACTTTGTGAGGATAAAATTAACTAAAAGCTGAGGAAGCGTATCTCTTAACCACACAAAGAAAGCTCCTATGCCTGCAAATGTAAAGATTGCACAAAAAATTAGAAGTATTAGAAAAATAATCAGATACATTCCAAAATTTGAGAAATAATAGTAATTGGACGCCTTTTTCTTTTCACTCATAGTTGGTTACAAATTTATTATTAGCTTACAATAAACCTATGAAAAAATTAATTCCAATAATAATTTTACTGCCAATATTAGTTGTAGGAAGTTATTTGGTATGGCAAGACAAACAGGCAGATGATTCTAATACAGAGACAGTTGCCGACGAACACGACGATGTGCATTTGCATGCTGGTTTTAATCTTTATGTAGATAACGAGTTGATAGATCTTTCACTACCACAATATATGAAGCTCGGGACATGTAGTGTTAACCATGATGAAATCAAAGACGATCCTATTGCAGAACAAT
>JAGQLK010000135.1 GCA_020429485.1 Candidatus Dojkabacteria bacterium
TTTACACTATGTTCACATCCCAGATCCTCATTCATTGTTACTCCTGCACCGCTCAGATTATGCGCGACTTCTTGAGCTAGTGGCTCAAAATCTAGTGCAAGTATCCTTTGTTGGTAGTCAGCAAAGTCTACGGGAAGTACCTTATTTTGGTAATTCTCCCAGTACATTGCTGCTATTCCTGTTATTCCAGGTATTTCTGGTACCGACATAATATCTATTAATTAGGTGGCAATTATATCAAATAAGTCACGTTCGATGGTATAATTCGATGTTTTTAGACAAAATATGTTAGGAGAATTACTAGGGCTAAAAGTAGAGCAAGGGGAAACAATAGGGCATCTCACTGAGGTTGAAACCCAACATATTTTGCTAATGCAGCAAGCATATGAGTATTTATCTCAAATATTGCCTGGTATTGGTGAATTACCTCTAAGATATCTTGGCGGAGGTGGAGATGTACTATCTACATTGGGACATAGCGATGTAACAATAATTAGTAGGATGGAATTTGCTCGAATTGGTAGTGATGAATGGGATGATGATTCTTATGCTACCAATTTACCAGCGATATGGAATCAAGCATTAGCAGAAGAACGTTCTTATTATCCATGGGTAGCGTCTGGCGATGTTAAGCCGGGAGTGCAGATTTATGAGCAACTGAATAGGCTTGGTGTAGATCCTACTTCTATTGTTTTTGAGCAAGATGAAGAAAGTATCTGGCTTACACTTCCTAATCAAGCACAGATAAGATATGTAGATACTTATATTCAAGATTATATGCATTTTCATAGAGTAGCTGGAAACATTCCGGGTATTCCATATGGATTAATGTGCAAAGGTTTTCGTAAGGGATTGGCTTTGATGACACATATCTTAAATGGAGGAGATCCTATGCTACAGCCAGCGTTTTTCATTACTGATGATATTAGGTTTCATACAGATTACAGGGATGCATTTGAAGATGGACCATTAGCTCTTGAAGAAGAAAATAGAAGGTTATTCCCTAACTATGAATGTGCAGAGATCCTTACAGATGATATTGCATTCGGATATGCAGGTTATCCAGGTAAACAAAAAATATATAAGAGTAGACTAATACTCGGTGTTAGACGAGATTATACTGAGTATTAAACTGGTCTAAGGGTACCTGCAAATATCTGCCATGCTAAAGCTGATTTAGCAAGGAGACTAAGTACTATATACATCTTTTCTCCAAATAAATAGTCCTTCCATTTACCAACTTGCTTGTATTGTAAGAACATATTTATTGCAAAGGTATTGAAGAATATGAAAATTGTGAAAAATATCCAGTAAACAAATGTTGGTGGTTTAAGGTCTCCTTCACCAGCACCTGCCAGATTAAATGCAATTACTATCCATGGAACAATGCCAGCAATGCTCCCATAGATAAATGATGTCCAGTCTGTTTTCTTTGTAGTTTGATTATGTAATTCCATCATAAGTCCAAAAAGAATCATCATAGCATTGATGCCAAAGATTGGAATAAGGGCTGAAAGATCATAGATACCAACTAGAAGTGAGATAATAACAATCATTAAGGAAGAGCTGAATGCGTACTCATACCATCTTGCATAATTAATACCGTTCTTGAGATTCTTCGCATACCATTCATATATACCTGGGGATGAAATAATGAAGTGTGCAGCTGCTGACATAAACAAAAATACAGCAATCCAAGGAGCTAATCTAAGTTCCCATACCGTATCTTCTACAGGCTGTAGATTCATAGTTGCCTGGTTAAATTTTAGAAAGTAAGTATTGATTGGGAGGGTAAAATCAGTGCTCAAGACCCAAAGCAAAATACCTTGTAAAAGATGAAAGCAACCCATTACAAAATTAAAAGTTCTGAGTTTGTTTAATTGTTTATCGGTTTTGTTGAGCATGATATATAAATCTAATTAAGATATATAAAAATTAAACCATAAATATAAGAAGAAAAAAATAACCTAGGTTCATAAACACTCATTTTCTTGCAACTTTTCTGGTGCCATAATAGAATCAAGTATTATTTTATGAGTAAATCAAATGGAAGAAACTCCAAAAGATACAGCAGTAGCTACTGAATCTCCAGTAATGACTGCTAGTTCAGAACCGAAGAAAAGTTCTGGTAACAAAACTCTACTAATCATTTTAGTAATATTTTTATTCTGCTGCATAACATCTGCTTGTGGATTCGGTGCACTAGTACTGTTTAGTGATACAGATTCAACATCTACAATAGATACAATTACTGACATCGCGGATGATAATCAAGGTGTTCCGTCAATTAAAGATGTAGAGGATAAATACTTAGCTGCAGATTCATATCACTTCGAAGGAGAAATCGACTGGGGTGATGGGGACATGCATGAGATCAGCGGTGAATTTGTCTCTCCTGACACAGAGCACTATCTTACAATTGATACAATAGGATCAATCGAAGAAGTTAAAATTGGTGAAGTATACTACATCAACTATGATGAAGAAGGTTGGGAAGAAGTTGATGAACCATTCAATGCAGGAGTACAAAGAGATGAATTATTATGGGCATTGGATCTTATTCCAAATACTGTAGATCCAACAGAAACATCAGATGGATATGTATTTAGTTACTTCGATGAAGTATATGAAGAAGATTGGGAATTGACAGTAGATAAGAATACTTGGTTACCAAAGATGTTGAGATTGGAATATGTCAGCGAAGATGGTTACACTGTAGTTGAAATGATCAATTTCAATCAATACGATGATCCTGATACATCAGTAGAAGCACCGCTATAAGCTAAAAAGCAAAGACTTTAAGCTACCTCTTGATAGAAATATTAAGAGGTAGTTTTTTGTTATAGAACGTAAGTTAATATATATTCTCTTGAATATTTATTAACATCATTTTCTTATTCTGCTAGTATAAGATTGAATCAGTACATAATGTGAAACTATCGCGATTATTAATAGTATCAATAGCATTGGCTATTGGAATATTTTTCTCAAACATTACCGTTTTAGCTACGGTATCTCTCGATCCCGAAGATGGCTCCCTTAATGTGGGAGCAGAAAATGAACTAGAGATTAAGGTTGTAGACCCCCCAACAAATGCTATTGCAGTTCAATTGAGATTGGAAATAACTGGCGGTTCAATTACAGACTTTGTTGAAGATAGTGCGTTCATTGCAGGACCACAATGCCCTGATGATCCTGAGAATACTACTTTTACACTTACCGAATTGTGTGTTGATTTAGTTGGAACTTCGAACCTTGAGGATCAAGATGTGCTTGGTACGTTGACTATAGTTCCAAACTCCGGACAAGAGATAGTAATCACCAAGACAGAGGAAAATTTCTATGTACTTGATGATGCTACTCAAGAATTGGATGAAGGCGATATTGGATTATATAATGTCCAAACTTCAGGAAACAGTGGATCAGGGGGCGGATCTAACTCGAATAATACAAATACCGCAGAAGGTCTTGTTACTCCTACACCAATTATTACTCAATTACCTCAAACAGGAATAGTCGATGATTTAACAGAGAATAAACTCACTCTGGGGATGTTAATCTCATTCACAGGGATGATATTTTTTACTTATATCTATATTTTTTCTAATACTCAAAATGA
>JAGQLK010000136.1 GCA_020429485.1 Candidatus Dojkabacteria bacterium
CTATTCCATTTACCTTCTAAAAGCGTTGAAACGCCAAATATTGCATGGGCTAAATCAAAGAAATTAGAGATTCCAAAGAACTTACCATTAAATAATGGTCGTGTATTCGCATTAACAGATTTCAGAAATACTCATATACCTTTTGGTATCCAACAAGAAGATCGAAGAAGGCATATGTATATTCTTGGTAAAACTGGTAGTGGTAAAACTACTTTATTAAAAACTATGATTGCAGCTGACATTAGAGAAGGAAAAGGAGTTGCTGTAATTGACCCTCATGGAGATCTTATTGAAGAACTACTGGACCTTATACCAGAGTATAGAAAGGATGATGTAGTTTGGCTCGATCCATCGGATACTGAATATCCAGTAGGGCTAAATATGCTCGATCTCAAAGAAAATGAAACAATGGAGCTTCTTGCTGATGGAATAGTATCTGTATTTAAAAAATTCTTTGGCAATTCCTGGGGGCCTAGACTACAGTATATTCTTGCAAATGTAATTTTGACATTGCTGCATACTCAGAATGTTTCCTTACTAGCTGTTCAAAGAATACTGATAGACAGAAATTACAGAATCTTTTTGTTGAAGCAAGTAAAAGATCCTTTCATTTTGCAGTTCTGGGAAAAGGAATTCGAAGAGATGAGTAAAAATGCAAGGCTACTGACAGAAGCGATAGCTCCTATTCAAAATAAGGTTGGAAGGTTCTTAAACTCCTCAATGGTTAGGAACATGATAGGACAAGTGAAATCGACTATTGATCTACCCCAGATTATGAATGAAAGCAAGATCTTATTAGTTAATTTATCTCAAGGTAAGATTGGTGAAGAAAACTCCTCACTACTTGGAGGTATGATTGTAACAAGGCTATATACAAATGCAATGCAAAGAGCATTCTTAAGTGCCGAAGAAAGAAATGACTTCTATGTGTATGTTGATGAGTTTCAAAATTTTGCTACGGAAACATTTATCAAAATACTTTCTGAAGCTAGGAAATATGGTCTTAACCTGATTGTTACTCATCAATATATAGATCAGCTAGCTGAAGAAATCCAGAAATCGATTTTTGGTAATGTTGGTACAATGATGAATTATGTTGTTGGGCAACATGATGCTACTAGATTGGCAGGAGAGTATGCACCATACCTAGATTCTGAGGATCTGGTGAATCTGGAAAAATACAGATTAGCTCTGAAAATGATGATAGATGGGGCACAGAGTCCTCCTTTTACAGCTATAGCACTTCCTCCTGATTTTATACATGAGGGATTAAGTCAGCAGATAAAGATGGCTAGTCGTGAGAAATTTGCTCATCCTCGAGATGAAATTGAACTTAAGCTCAATAAATGGAGCAATCAAAGATATAATGACAAAGGTAACCTAATGCAGAAAGACCAGCCAGGAAAGAAAAAGGATGACGATGTAAATGAAAACTCAGAAACAAAAAAGGAAAAAACACAAGAACCAGCAGAAAAGAAGGAGAAAGATAATAATAGTAACCAGAAAGAGGAGCAGGATAAGAGTAAGGAAGCTCAAAACAAAAACTCTGATAAGCGACAAGATAATAAGTCTAAGAATGATGGCAATGAAAAAGTAGATGGTAAGAATAAGCAGAAGAATAAAAATAATAACAAAAACAAAGGGAAAAATAATAACAATCAGAAACAAAGTGAAGCTAAAACGAATCAAAATAAAAATGTGAATCAGGATGCAAAACCAGATGACACTACAGCGAAGGATTCTAACCCAAATACTATGCAAAAAGATGCTAGTTCAGATTTGCCAATAGTGAATGAAGGTCAACAACAGCCAAAGCAGGAATATCAGGCTATTAATACTCCAGTAAATATTCCACCTACAGTAGAAAGTACTGATGAATCAAGAGCGTCAGGAGTAACAAATAGTTTCGAAAGTGAGATGGGACTTCCTGGGTATTCTCAACCAACTAATAGCTAACAAAAGAAAATTCTTCTCTAGATCTATCTAGATCATCAACTCGCTGTTGAAGTTGAAAAATCATTTTATGCAATCCAATGATTGTCTTTCTGGTCTGCTCATGAAGTTTTCTTAGTTCACTAATATCATCTTTGCTCGCTAGATTCGCATTATTTTCTTTAAATGCTTGTTTCAAATATGATTTAGTAACAAGATTCTTATTGTTTTCAATGAGGTCATCTTTAGTAACAAGATGTTTATTGTTTTCAATGAGGTCATCTTTAGTAACAAGATGTTTATTATTCTCGACAAAATCATCCTTACTAACAAGATGTTTATTGTTTTCAATGAGGTCATCTTTAGTAACAAGATGTTTATTGTTTTCGATGAGGTCATCTTTAGTAACAAGATGTTTATTATTCTCAATGAGATCATCTTTAGTGACGAGATGTTTATTATTCTCGACGAGATCATCTTTAGTGACGAGGTGTTTATTGTTCTCTATTAGGTCATCTTTAGTGACAAGGTGCTTATTGTTTTCGACGAGATCATCTTTACTAACAAGCTTATTATTATTCTGTTCTAATAACTCTTTAATAAAAATTTTATCATCTTTAGATAACGACATTATTTTCATGCTAATAACTTAATCTAGCATAGATGATATAAATAAATCTTTAACTTTTCCTATATTTGGATAATTGTTGTTAATTGCTTTTAGGTGTTACTGTTTTGTACTCAAAGAGGTTTGTCTTAGTAACTATTAAGAAAGCTGAAGTTGCGATAGCAAAACCAACTAATGAATCAACTACATAATGCTCAGCACCATACCAGGTTGCAAATGCAATAGTAAGAGGAACAAGCATGAACGGAATAAACTTCTTTCCGAATGCTTTAATAAGAAATAAGGTTGCAAAGAATGGCCAAGCTGCATGATGAGAAGGCATAGCTGCAAAATCATTTTGTCCGTATGTCGAAACAATGTTTAATCCTTGACTGGGTAGATATTGTGAAGTCCATAATATTCTCTCAAGTGGTTCTATTAAACCATTTTGAGAAGCAGCCCATGGTGGTGCACTTGGGAGAAAGAAAAATATAAAGCAGGAAAAGATAGAAAAACCGACCAATCCATACATATACTTATTAAAAAGATGTCTGCGTTTCATCCAGATTGCAAAAGCAATAGCTAGCCAATACCAGAAGAAGCTAGTATAGAAAAAGAAAAGCACATAATCATACCAATGAATAACTGATATGTCTGGCCGGAGTGTTTGCTGCAGGAATACTGGTGGAATCTGATCCATAAAGAAAAATACTTTTTCTTCGAATGTGATCAATCCTTGATATATCGGCTCAAAACCAAATAGTGCGTGTCCCCACCTATATGCTCTTCCTCTCAAAAATTCATAAGTGAAAAACAAAACAATTGGTTTCCACCAATCTTTTACGAAGGTGCTAGATTCACCTCTAAAGAGGGTAAATATACCAAAAGTAACTAATATGAGATCAAATCCAAATCTAACTCCGAAAATATTTAAGAAGATAATAACTATAATCATAGTTATTGCCAACGCTCTTTGTCTATTTCTTTGTATATAAGCTTTCATAAAAGCATGATACATGAATAGCAACCTTTTGGAAATAGTTTAGTCTAAT
>JAGQLK010000137.1 GCA_020429485.1 Candidatus Dojkabacteria bacterium
ATAATAAATAATATAAATAAATATTTTGAAAAAATTAGCACTTTATTGCAGTTAGTGCTAACAGGAAAAATTGTAAAATATTGAGATGAAAATTGTCAAGTTTTAGCTTAATTTTCAGCAGTTTCAGTAGTTTTGTTTACTTCTATTTTTTCAATATCTTTAGGGACCTTCTGCATAAAGAATGGAATAAAGCTTGGCTTATATTTTAATGTAAAGTCATCAATATCCTCTAGAGTCCTCAAGTATTCCCTTGCATCGCCCACACTTTTGCCTTTTATTTCTTCCTTGATGCTATCCGTACTAACATCCTCCAATACACCTGCATTAGTTGATAGATTAAAGGTTACGTTATCTCCATCAATACTAATATTTGCAATAACAGGATCTTCTACCTCTATTGTAGCATCTTCACTACTTTCTTGATTAATTCGCACTATTTCCTGAGCAATCAGTTTCAAATCGTCTTTTAATACTTTTTTAGCTGTTACAGACATTTTGAGATCCATAGAGAAAGTATCAGCTTCTTCATTAGCACCTACACTTGTATTAAAGCTTACTTCTTGATATTTCTCACTTCCCTCTAGAAGAATATCTGCATCAGAAATTAATTCATTAAGCCTGTTTAATAAATCACTTTTTAATTGCTCTTCTAAGTCAGCTTTTAATGCATCAATGTCTGTTTGAGAAACAACTGTAGTTTCTTCTGTAGTACCTCCAGAAATATCAAAAAAGCTGTAACCTATTACATCATCTGTCTCAAAACCTTCTATTTTGAAAGTAGCTTCATCTTCTACATTATAATTTTCTCCAAATTTCTGAGCCTTGATTGAGATATCAGATACTTTATCTTCCTTTGGAATTGTAACTGCTTCCTGTAATACATAATTAAGTTGTGTCGAAATATCTGTAATTACCTTTCCTGCTGGCAAAGTAACTTGTTCAGATTTTTTGTTAATAATATCTACCAACCCTTGTGCAGTCTCACCGGTCTCACCTGTTCCAGAAGCTGTTCCATCTGCAGATACGCTACTTTCTTTAGTTAATTGTATTGCAGGAATTGTTAAGGTAGCTAGATCAACTTCGGTAGCTGCAGCCGAAGCAGTTACTTGCTCACTTATCCTCACTTCACTTTCACTAAATACTAGATTCACCTCGACTTTACTTAGGAAGAAATATGAATAAGTGAATAGCAAAAATACTAGTACTAACACAACTTTTATCACATTACTAAGAGTATTACCTTTAGTAAGTACTTTAATTATGGGTTGTAATTTTGCTGTAAATTGCGGGGTTTTATCTCTACTCTTTTTAATCTTATCTAAACGTGAATGAACTCGCTCATTGGGATCTGCAAAGTTTGAGATATCTTTTCCTAGAAATTTATCTTTAGGTGGATCATCATCTTTATCATCTTCCTCTTCCTCTGTTTGCATCTCTTCGAGTGTCTGAGTTAAATCATGCTTTTCTCCTTCACCAGAAATAGATGATACAAAAGCCTGTTCTTCTTCATATTTTGCAAATGCAATCAGATCAGGTCTATCCTCAATATCACCTCCAGCTAAAAGCGTGATTCCATTTAATTCTACAACTTTGGCTGGCAATCTTGGCTTTTCAGGTGCAGGTACAATAACTTCTTTCTCCTCTTCCTCATCATCAATAATCTTTGCTTTTACCTGTTCTACTTGTGGTTCTTCAATCTGCGCTACAGAATCAACTGCAACATTTTCTTCTTTGGATCCACCACTTACATCTTCTTTCCTTACACCAAGTAGCTCGTTTTTGATCCTATCTCTTTCATGGATCATTTTTTCTTTTAGACTTTTAGCATTAGTCCAAACATCTGAAGTGACTGAACTAACTTTATCAACAATAGCTATATCTGCCTTTTCTCCTAATCTGCTGCCTACCTCACTATCAGTAACCAAGACAATATTCTTTTCTGACTTTGAAATCTGTCTAGAAAGGATTTTTAGACTCACTGCACTACTAGTTAAGGCTGCATTTTGTGGTACAACAACTATTACTCTGTTCTCTTCAGAGTTTACGACTTTTTCGATTGTAAAAATTATATCTTCGTCTTGCTCTACAAAGATTTTCTTTGCTCTACTCATTTTTCAGTATGATCAAAATCATTTAATTCTAATACCATCCTAGCCAATGCTACTGGTGCTATATCTTCCGGATCTATTATAGTGCCTGTTTCATCATTAATATCTTCCAACTGATTTGGAAATAGAAAATCAACTTTAGGGAATTTTACAAATGGTAAAACCTGTAACCATGGATGTTCCATTAATGCCTGTTTGATTTCAGGTAGCGCAGAACCTCCACCACATAAATAAATATTAGATGGATATGTTTCTACATCTTCCAGCTCAGACAAAGCTAACTCGACTCCTTCTGCCCATATTTGTGCATCTTTAGCTAATGCTTTTTTCACGTCTGTTTGTACAGCCTTGGCTAGCTTATCAGCAGAATAGTCAAGCTTAGTTTGTTCAGCGTCATTCAATTCCAACTCTAAATCCTGTGCAATTCTCTTAGTAAATACTCTACCGCCATATGCAAACATTTTGGTACCAACTATAGCTCCTTTATCAACTACTGCGACATCAGTTGTACCTCCGCCAATATCAATAACTATACCGCTATAGTTTTCTGCTCTAGAGCCTTTTACTGCTCTAGTAATTGTATATGGTTCCTCTTCGATAGAAATCACTTCCAAGCCAAGCTCTTTGGCAATATCTTTTAGAGAATTTAAATGAATTGAAGGAGCAAATGTAGAAAAGATCTTATAACTTACCTCTGATCCAGTGAATCCTATTGGACTATCGACCTTTACTCCATCAATATAGGTTGCGTTTATCTTACTATTAATTTCTTCTAATTTGGTTGATGCTATGCCAATTTCATCTGCAATATCTACTACAGCATCCTGGAATGCTTGTTCTTTAATTTTACTAACAACTTCGGCAGTTTCTTCGATGTCTATCTTCTCTTCACTCTCTTCTCTTTCATAATCTGCTACTATTGTTACACCCTGAACTAACTCTCCTGCAATACCCATGATAACCTTATGCGGCAGCGGTGTAATGAATTCCTCTTCAGCTAGCTCTGGATTTTTCTTCTTAGCAATTTCATCTGCATTGAATAATGCATCACCAATCGCTCGATCCGCAGCATTAACAACATTATCAAAGTTAACGATCATTGCACCCTGCATAGAGTTGCTGTGCTGCCTGCTCCTACCGTAACCTTTAATATTTATCAGTTGGGATTGTGTATCTGCTGTAAAAAGCACTGCTTTTACAAACTCTGTACCAATATCGAGTGCTAACAGCAGTTCATCTGTCAACTCTTCTTTATTATTCTTTTTTTTCTTTCCGAATCCTGGCAGTTTCATTTAACATATTTTACCGTAAAATTATTCTACAATAGATATGTGTTAAATAGAAGTAATAATGAGGTTGATTTTGAGGCTCAAATTGTTATATGATTCTATCCTCACATTGACTAGACGAGTTATTTAATTAGAAGTAGAATAATAAATACCAATTGCTACTATTT
>JAGQLK010000138.1 GCA_020429485.1 Candidatus Dojkabacteria bacterium
AACTTGTATCAAGAATAATTAGTACTATTAAAAATACTACTGTTACCATTAATACAGTTCCTGTCATTTTAATTGTTTCTTGCCTAGTAGGGAATTCTACTAACTTAATTTCCTTCACAACACTTTGGATAAAATTAAGCATTGATTTTGGCAAGGATATTAGTGTTTTCATGCTTGCTATTATATCAAATTCATTCAACTAAAAAAACTACAGAGCCAAGAGGATTTGAACCTCTACTTTCGGTTTTGGAGACCGACGTGCTACCATTAACACTATGGCTCTTTATCGCGACAGATCTCCCTCGTCAAAAACTATTTAAATTTTTTGACATCAAATTCCTCGTGCTTCTTAGTTTTTGGATCAAACTTTTTTAAAGTTTTTGGAATTTCGTTCAATCTGTTAAGACTAGTCACATAGAATGTACCAGTACTTTTATTGATAACTTTATATAATTGTCTGTTTCCTTTTTTTGCCATAACTTTTAAATTCCAGGGCAGGGTATATATCTTAAATGGAGCTGGGAGCGAGACTCGAACTCGCGACCGACGGTTTACAAAACCGCTGCTCTACCAACTGAGCTATCCCAGCAAATCGCCTTATAGAGTAAAAATTATACTAAAAAAATAGAATAATTGTTACTCAAAATAACTAAATATGCAGGGAGAGGGATTCGAACCCCCGTACACTCACGTGGCCAGATTTACAGTCTGGTGCGTTTGACCGCTCCGCCATCCCTGCATTAAATTATTTTCTTAAAGAGCTATTTCTTGACTGTTATCTTAATATTTTTTCTGAAGAATTGCATCAGAAATACACTAAAAAATTTACCTCTCAGTCAAGGGATAGCAGAGTATACAATAAAGACTAGATAATTTCTATTAATTGTCTGGTTTTTTTATAATATGTTATTAATTTTTATTATTCATTAATATGTCCAAGATAGAAATTTTTTATGGTGCAGTAATGAGAGATCTGTTCGGTATCTATCCTAAACTTGCTGACATGATGTCCGAAGTAAATGCTTTTCTAGCAAAAGATGGAAAAGAGATTAAAGTATTAGGGAAACAATTTCAGGCTACTCAAGGAGTATTTGCTGTAATGGTTGAATATGAAGATCTAAGTTCTAAAGCGTAGCTCTAATTATCAAATCTGCGCCGACAGTAATAATTAATCCTGCTCCGTAAGAAAATGTTCGGACCATTTTCTCTCTGCGCTCCTGCTGTGCAGCTACTTCGGCGTGTGATGTACGAGATTGACGGTCAGGCAAAATAGCATGCTCTATAACCCACCCTATAGCTAATGTACCCATAGGATACTTTAGCCACCATGGCCCAGAGCACAACTGTTGTAGTTCCTCGCTTTGGTTCACTATGTTGGCGAGCTTGTTTGTTGTTGAAAATATTTGTTCTTCTAGCATTGCATTTCAATATATATATTATACGAAAGTGTTACGGTTATAGTATTAATTTTTTGTTGTAAGCATATTAATTCTTCAGTATATTCAAATAAGAAATTGTGAAATAGGTGAATAAAATTTTATGAAATATGTAGAAAGAGAATATAAAGTTCTAGAAATAGATGTGGATAAAGTCACGCAAACTCTAGAAAAATTGGGAGCTAAGAAAGTATTTGCTGGAGAAAGGATAAGAACCACTTTCGATTTTATAGATTCTAGTATTTCTGCTAAGAATGATGAGCTCAGATTAACAGAAGAAGATAAGCTTAAATTAAGTTATGAATCAATGACTGAAGATGGTGAAATAACTAGTGTAAAGGTATATGTAAGTAGGAAAGGGGAGACTGTTGATTTATTAGCTAAACTTGGTATCCATCCAGTAGCTCAAATAAAGTGCTATAGAATCTCGTATGAGTTAGATGGAGTAGACTATGATTTGGATACTTTCAAAGGAATTCCAGCTTTCCTTGAAATAGGATTAGAAGATAGTGATAAAGAAATAAATGAAGTACTAGAATTACTTGGGCTATCCGATAAAGAGATAGTACAGATGTCTACTCGTGAGTTGGAAGCGAGGTATAAAAGTTAATTGGATCAGTTCCAAATTAATTTTTATATGTTAAAATTAGCACTGTTTAAGCTGGAATAGCTCAGTTGGTAGAGCGCACCCATGGTAAGGGTGAGGTCGTGGGTTCAATCCCCACTTCCAGCTCCATTAAGAATCAATCTTTGTAGTTAGTAAATTTGTATGCATGTAGTTATCATACCTGGATTTACAGGTTATCCCGAAGAAATTACTTTTCAAGAATTATCCCAGACTCTTTTATCTAAAGGTTATTCAGTGACTAAAGTTGCATGGCCTCATATCCCAGATAATTTAGAAAGATATTCAATTACTGAGACTTTAAGTTATTCCAGAGAATTACTTAGTGAAGTTGATACTAAGGAAATGGTATTGCTTGGTTTCTCAATGGGTGGAATTATTGCATCATTTCTTGCAAAGGAATTAAGTCCCATGAAACTTGGTCTTGTTGTAACACCATTTCAGGCAGGTAGTAAGGAACATTTAGAAGGGAAATATAAACAATGGAGAATTGATGGTTATAGAAAATTGACCTCTTCTAAGTATGGAGATCTCACTATCCCATTTACTTTTATCGAAGATGCCCTTCACTACAATTCTTTAGACATTATAGACCAAATAGATTGTCCTAAGTTATTTATAGCTGCAGGAGAAGATGAAAAAGTATCTATACAAAGCACTAAGAAATTCTTTGAGAAAGCAGTAGAGCCAAAGGAGCTTAAAATCATTGAGAATATGCAACATAAATACCAATATCAAGAAGGAATGTTAGAAAAGGTGAATAGAGAATTAGTGGAATTTATCGAGAGACCTCTTTAAAACAAAACCCTACCAACGAGTGGATAAGTGTATTGATACCTCACATTAACAAGTGGTTGTCCTCAATCTATAATCATAGATTACAGATAATTTTGGATTCCCTGTGAGCAAGTGTCGGGTTCAATAAGCACCTATCCAAAATATCAGTAGGGCTAATTTAGTATAGCAAATTTATTCTTTCCTCTTCAATATCTAATAATAATTCATACTAATAAATAAATGATGGGGTAGTATGGTATTATGATTATGAATGTAGTAACTACTAAAAGTCCGTGCTACAATTCATATGTACTCATTGAAAGTGATTTTGATTTGAGTTCTGAATAATTTCACTCAAGCTATTAACTAAATGTCTATATTAGATTCTATCTGGCCTATGATCACCCATGATATTGGGATCGATTTGGGTACAGCAAGCACATTAGTAAGCTTAAATAAACAAGGCATAATAATAAACGAGCCATCAGTTGTGGCTATTAATAAATTGACTGGCAAGGTTCTTGCTGTTGGTGCTGAAGCAAGAAGGATGATTGGAAGAACTCCAGCTAATATTGTTGCGGTTAAACCGTTAGAAGATGGTGTAATCTCAGACTTTGACTCTACGGAAGCGATGATTAGATACTTTATCTATAGAGTATACGAAGAATTTCCTAAACTACTTAAGCTTAGAAAACCAAGAGTTATTATTGGTATTCCT
>JAGQLK010000139.1 GCA_020429485.1 Candidatus Dojkabacteria bacterium
TAGTTTCGTTAATACCAATTAGTCTATTTGTAGGCCTTTTAGCATTGAGCCCAGCCCAAACCGAAATAAATGAATGTGATAGCTTACAAGAGCTCAATACTGACCTAGAGACTGGACAAGTGCAGCTAGAAAACGGAACAATCATTTCAGTAGAAATTGCCGACACATTTGAAGAAAGGGGTAGGGGACTAATGTGCAGAAGCTCTTTAGAAGGCAATTCAGGAATGATTTTTATATTCCCAGAAGAACAGCAACTTTCTTTCTGGATGAAAAATACTCTAATCCCTCTAGACATAATTTTCTTAAACTCAGAGTTTGAAGTAGTAAGTATACATAAAAATACTACACCACTAAATGATCAAAAAACTTACCAGTCTGAACTACCTGCACAGTACGCACTTGAACTCAAGGCAGGATCAAGCACCGAGAACAGCTTACAGATAGGCGATATCGTCATTTTCACAAACTAATCATCCCCCTAAGAACTAGCATTGTTTTAGTACATAATTATTACCCTTTAATCACCACCAGAAGTTATCCACACACCCAGATTGCGTACCAGTCTGAGATTGGCCATATAGATACAGATCCTGACCTGATCAATATAGTTACCCATAGGTTTTTTCTCTCTCTATATTCTTGACACATTGTAAATAAATTTAGTACACTGTAAGCACAACTAAATAAAAGCAAAAGGCAGTAAAAATAGTTAAAAGTGCAAGCAAAGGGTCTCCATCGGAGACTCCTTTGTTATCTATAGGCAATAACAAATTTTCTACAACTACACTCTTCTACGATCTGATATTATATAAATAAGTTTCAAATTAATTTTTATTACTATTAAACAATGAGTTCTTACTTAGTACCCACTGTTATCGAAAAATCTCGAGATGGAGAGAGAGCATATGATATTTACTCAAGATTGCTTAAAGATAGAATAATATTCTTGGGTAGTGGAATAAACGATGAGGTAGCAAATGCAGTTATTGCTCAGTTACTATTCTTAGAAAAAGAAGATCCTGATAAAGACATTACTATGTATATTAACTCACCAGGTGGAGTCATTTATGCTGGACTTGCAATATTAGATACTATGGCATACGTAAAGCCAGATATAGTGACAGTTGGAATTGGAACTACAGCATCATTTGGAACCGTAGTTTTATCATCAGGAACAAAAGGCAAACGATTCTCATTACCAAATACAATGGTTCACATTCATCAACCATTAGTAAGCGGAGGTATTTCTGGCCAAGCTAGTGACATAGAGATAGAAGCAAAAGAAATTCTTCGACTAAAGGACCTACTAACCAATATACTCGCAGAGAATACAGGTCAAACATACGACACCATCAAAGAGGATAGTGACAGAGATAAACATATGACTGCAAAAGAAGCACTAAAATACGGAATGATTGACAAAATCATAACTAAAAGATAGAGGAGACTAGATTAATTACAGCTGGTTAAGTATAATAAACGGAATTTATCGCAAGCAATATGGATGGTTAGCTCAGCTGGCTAGAGCATTCGCTTGACGTGCGAAAGGTCACAAGTTCGAGTCTTGTACCATCCATATTGACTACGATTAGTTTTACTGCACTAACTATTCCAGCCTTATATGTAATACTTACGCTTATTTTGCGTAGTTTATGATACTAAATGAATAAGATATGAACCAAGACAACCATACAGAATTAGAAACATATAGACACAGCCTTGCGCATATTTTAGCGCATGCAGTTTCCAATATTTACCCAGGTGTAAAGCTTGGAATTGGCCCCGCTGTTGAGGATGGCTTTTACTACGATCTAGATATCCCTCATAGGTTAACTAGTACAGACCTTCCAATGATAGAGCAGGAGATGCACAAGATCATAGCCCAGAAGCTAAAGTTCAAACAAATTTTAATACCCAGAGAACAAGCATTTGATACGCTACACCAATTGGGTCAAATTTATAAGACAGAATTGCTACAACAGATTCCAGATGAAAATATTAGCTTCTTTAAGACAGGCGAAGAGTTTATTGATTTATGCAGAGGCCCACACGTAGAACATACTGGTAAGTTAGGACACTTCAAACTAATCAGTACCGAACAAGTTAATTGGATGGGAGAGAGCAGTCGACCAGATATGATAAGAATAAAAGGTGTTGGATTCCCTACAAAAGAAGATCTCAATCAGTATTTTGTCAAAGAAGAAGAGCTCAAAGCAAGAAATCATCAGCTATTAGGCCCTAAACTCAAAATATTTACATTCGATGATAATATTGGTCCTAATAAACCTATTTGGCACCAGAATGGAACAAAACTACTTAATAATATTAGAAGGTATTTAGATAGAGTTGTAAGTGACAACGGTTTTGAATTTGTTGAATTCCCAGACCTTGCAAAAGAAAACCTTTATGATTCAACTGGCTACCTAAACTTTAGGAGCAATTTGTTCATGAGCCAAATCAAAACAAAGAATAACAAGTATCTACTAAGGCCTGATTCTACAAGCCAACATATAAGCTATTTCCAGTTAAAGAAAAGGAGCTATAAACAATTGCCAGTAAAACTAGCTGAATACACTAATACTTACACGAATGAAGGCAACATAAATGAAAAGTCTATTCTCAACTCAAGCAATAAAAAAACACTACAGTGCAGTATTTTCTGTGAGTACGAAGGAGTAAATGAGCAAATAATAAATCTAATGCAACTTTCTCATTCTATTTTGAATGACTTTGGGTTTAGTCAAATCAAAGCAAAAATTTTACTACCTAAATCTGCAGATCCTCAGAATTATATTGCGAATGAAAAGTATTGGAATGCAGCAATAGCAGAGTTAGAACACGCACTTAAACTAACTGGGATTAGATATAAAGTAGAGGAGGGTGACACCACTTTTTATGGACCAGAAGTAGTCATCCAAGTGAAAGACGTTTACGGCAGAGAATGGGATATATCGAGAATAGTACTTGATTATAATCTAACGAAAATGCTCAAGATTAACTATATTGATAGCGAAGAAAAACAGCGATTACCTGCTTTAATCACATATTATCCCTTTACTAACTTTGAAATGTTAATGGCGTTGATGATAGAGCACTATGGTGGTGCATTCCCAGTATGGATAGCGCCTACTCAGGTAGTACTTATTTCCATATCACAGAAATTCAATGATGTAGTCCACAAGGTTTATGATCTGCTCTCGGATAATAATATAAATGCTTTCGCAGATACTAGAAATGAAACTATGCAACTAAAAATAAGAGAGGCTCAAGAATTTGGCATCCCTTACATGGTAATCATTGGAGAAAAAGAAATAAATACAGATTCAATTTCAGTACGACCAAGGTCTGGTAAAGGCCAAGGATTAATGAGAATCACTGAATTTGTTGAAAAAATACAATCTGATATCAAAAATAAGGTCATAGATGTTTAAAAAAGCCTGAAGTAATTGCAAAATAGCCCATCTTTTGTTAATATCAAAACTCAATTACATGACTTTTTAGTTAAACAAACCAAGAGTTTGTTTATTTAGTTGTTAATAGACGAAGTAA
>JAGQLK010000013.1 GCA_020429485.1 Candidatus Dojkabacteria bacterium
AAACTATTTTAAGTAATTCGAGCAGTGATCAACTACAAGATGTAGCAAGAGAGCTTGGTTTAGTGCTAATGCTTGAAGATGGAGTTCAGAAAGCACGTGAAGGTACTACTACAATAGAAGAATTAATTCGTGTAACCGCAATTAAAGATTAAACATGGCAGAATCAGCAATACAAAAAAAGAAAAAGAAAAAACAATCTATTTTCAATAAGTCATTATCATTTGGTAGTGGTGTCTCTCAGTTAGATGTAGCACTTGCTATAAGGCATCTATCCATTATGCTTAAATCTGCATTAGCTCTATCTGATGCGCTAACTAGTTTGCAGGCTCAAACTACCAATAAAAAACTCGCTGAAATATGGGGTGAGATACATGACGATGTAGAATCAGGCAAAACTATGGCTGACTCAATGAAAAAATATAAACAAGTATTTTCAGATATTATTATTTCAGTTATAAGTATCGGGGAGCAGGGTGGTACATTAGAAAAAAACCTGATTTTCTTGTCTGACTTTTTAAAGAAAAATTACGAACTAAATAGAAAAGTAAAAGGAGCATTGGTCTATCCTGTGGTTGTAATGCTGCTAACTTTTGGTGAAATGTCTGGAGTAGTTTTCTTTATATTGCCGAGTTTGGGAGCACTTATTGAGCAATTCGAAACTACTCCAGCTATGACACTATTTATCCTTCATTTGGCCGATTTCTTAAGAGAGAATATATTATATGTAGGTCTGGTTACTATTATTCTTGGTATTTTCGCTAGATTTTATTTTAGAACTAAAATGGGAATAAGAATTAAGGCAATTGCAGCGCTTAAGTTCCCAATTGTAAAAAAACTATCTGAGGGTCAGACTTTGGCTAATTTTTCTAGAACACTTGGAATTCTATTAGAAAGTGGAATACCTATTGCTGAAGCACTAAGTATTACATCGAATACCACTACAAATGTGATCTATCGAGAAAAACTTATAAAGGTAGCAAAAGATGTTTCTGACGGAAAAACAGTGGCAGAGTCGTTATCGCAATATAAAAAGTTCTTTCCAGAAACATATACTAGAATCATCGAAGTAGGTGAACAAACAGGAACACTAGAAGAAAACCTTTTATATCTATATGACTTTTATGCAGAAGACGTTGAAGAAATAAGCAACAACTTAGCAACATTATTAGAGCCTATTTTACTTGTATTTATTGGGATAATGATTGCCTTACTAGCTCTAACAGTCATTGGACCAATTTATCAGTTAACTGGAAGTATTAGTTAAATGTTAAAGAAAAAACTGCCAGCATTTACAATGATAGAAATCGTAATTGTAATAGCGATATTTACAGTATTGCTAGTACTATTCTTACCGATTGCAACTCAGCAGTTTACAGCAAATAGAGTAAAAACATCAGCAAGTTCAATGTCTTCAGATGTATATGTTTATCAACAAAAGGCATATAACAGAATAGATGGGGAATCATATGGAGTCTCATTTGGAACGAATACTTATACATTGTTTACCGGAACCAGCCTAGGAGCTGGTACTAATTTAGTAATAGTCGATCTCGCACAGAATGTAACCATAAGTAACGTGAATTTAGATGATGCTAGTAATGAAATAGTATTTAGTCCTGGAGATTTGGAACCCTCTACATTTGGGACTATTACAATGACAGATGGTAGTACTAGCTACAACCTTGATGTGAATGCAGAAGGGTTAATAGATACATATAAGTTATAAGTGTTTTATGAAAAATATTAATAAAAAAATAAAGGGATTCAGTCTAGTGGAACTAGTAGTTGCAATGACATTCTTCTTCATGGTAAGCGCTAGTGTTATTGTATTCTCAATTGATTCTCTTAGGGCATCCAAAAATAACAGAACTGAACTAAAAAGTAACTTATATCTGCAGGAAGCATTTAATGCAATTCTTGTTACAAAGAACGAAAATTGGATAGATCTAGTTAATAATACTAATAGTGGTGATAAGCATATGGAGCTTATTAATAATAAGTATCAGATTGTAGATGGAACCGAGACACGTGATGAGATAACAATAGGATTCGTAATTGGTGATGTATACCGCGATGTGAATGGAGATATTGTAACCTCTGGTGGAACCTATGATGCGCTCACAAGAGAGATTATGTTGACTGCAAATTGGGAAGATTTATTAGGACAACCACAATCTGTTAGCTTTGTTTCATACGTTAACAGCTGGAAGGTTGAGAGATGGTTGATGTCAACTGATGTAGAATTCGATACTGGTACATATGACACAACACTATCAGCAACTGATATTGACGATGGTGAAGTTGTACTTGAAAGAGTATTTTTCCCTGATTGGTGTAATCCAGAACTTACACTATCTGAATACGATATTATTAACCAAGCACATGCCAAAACAATATTTGCAACTTTAGGTTATGCTTTTCTTGGGACAGGAGGTAACTCATCAGGAACAACACTAACTAAAATTAGTGTTACCGGTGTTAATCCTCCATCGATTTTCGAAGAAGGAATTTTTGATGGGGAGAAAGTAAATGACATTTTTGCATTAGATGGAGATGTGGCTTACATGGCAAGTGATAATAATGCTATGGAAGTAATAATATTGGATACTTCTGCAGAGCCGTTTAGTATAATCGGTTGGTTTGATGCCGAAGGTAGTGTAAATGCAGAATCTGTATTTGTAAAAGATGGAATTGGGTATGTAGGTCAGGGAAGGCGTCTTAGAACATTTGATTTATCATCAAACTATGGTTCTAGACCTGAATTAGGTGAAGTAATTCTTGGTTGGTCAGGTGCGGAAATTACAAAAATATTTGTCGATGAAAATAATTATGCTTACTCAGTAATGGCTAATGATTGGTTTGAGCTATCGATTGTAGATGCTTCTGATCCTACAACAATGAGTATAACATCTCAGACTTCTGTAAATGATCAAGCAGTATACGACATGATTATTTCCGAAGATACAAGTAGGGCATATTTTGGAACAAGCGCATCTACTTATGAAGATGAATTCTTCATTGTAGATACTAGTTCGAAGGTAGGTATTAGGCCTGTTGTTAGCTCATATAATACTGACAATAATGTGACTGGTGTAGCTGTGATTGAACAAGACAATAGAGCAATTATCACTGCATCTGACGAAGAAGAATACAAAGTACTTGATATTTCAGATGAAGCTAACCCAACATATTGTGGAGGAACGCAAATATATAAGGGTATCTCCGATCTGGATTCTATTGCTGATCAGTTTGGTAATGTTTTCTCCTATATTATGACAGGTGACTCAGAAGCAGAACTTAAGATTATATTAGGAGGTCCTGGTGGTGGTGGAGAAGATGGGTACGCTTATTCGAATACCGGCTCTTATGAATCCCCAGTTTTTGATAGTGAATCAGTCTTTACTAAATACCTATATCTAACATGGCATGAGACAGGCACAGCAGCTACAGAATTGAATATTCAAGTAAGAACTGGTAATTCAGCCGATTTATCAGGTGAAACGTATGTCGGTCCAGATGGTACATCTGCTACCTATTTTACTGAACCGAATGGAGCAGTTATGCCAGATATATTAAATAATAAGCAGTATGTTCAGTTCAAGGCTGACTTTGATACTACAGATAATGAATTTTCACCAGTACTAGAGGATATTAGTATCATTTATCAGAATTAATGAAGAAAGTAAAGGCATTTACAATTATTGAAACAGTAATCTATCTAGGGATATTTGCATTTATCTTCATTGCTGTAGTGCAATTTTATTTCACTGTTGCTAGAGGAAATCAATTAGCAGGTGAGAGGAATGAGATTCAAAAAGCGATAATTTTCTTGGATCAACATATGAAAAGCAGTTTTGAGTCATCTGTAGATGTAGACACTCTAAATTCTACTTTTAATAATGATAACGGTGTATTGAGTTTAAATACTACAAGTGGATATGTTGAATATTCTGTTTCTTCAAATAGGATATTATTTGATGAAAATGGTACATTCTCTGATTATGTGACTACCGATGATTTTATTATCACAAAATTTTACTTAGAAGAAATTGAAGATTCAGATTCAATTGTTGTTGGTGTTAAGATGACCTTAGATATAAGTTCACGAGTTCTTCCTGACACAGTAACTGAAACATATGTAACATCTTATATCTTTTTGGACTAATATTACATTATGAGAAAAATAAAATTACAAGGAGGAATAGCATTAACCACTGTAATTGTGCTAAGCGGAGTATTATTAACAACCGGCATAGCAATCGCTATTACAGCAATAGATTTAAGGAAAGCCTCGGAAGCTGCTACTGATAACTTTGTTGCTGAGAGCTATTCACTTACATGTTTGGATGAAAGTGTAAATAAGCTCAAATTTAATCCGACGTATACTGGTAATTTTTCACTTACATTACCAGATGGCGATTGTAGCAGTGTCATTACTAATAATGCTAATCCCAACTATAAAGATGTAGCTATAATGAGCTCTAAAGGGAGAAGTATTGTTGAGGTGTCATATGTGTTAGATGTTTCAGATTACCCGTTTCAGATAGTCAACTAAATAGGTAAATAGCTTGAAACTACTGGGTAAATATTATTCCAAAAAAGAAAAGTAATAATTGATCCGATTACAATAAAGGGTACAAATGGAATTCTTGTTCCTTTTAGCTTCCCTCTTCTTACTCCTAATAGTATACCAACAATTGAGGCACTGATTATTATTATATAGAAAGCAATGAATAGTTTTTGCCATCCAAGAAATAGTCCAACTATTGCCGCTAGAAATACATCTCCGAAACCTATACCTTTACCCTTAGTAATAAAATATATAATTGCTATAACTAACGCAGCCACTGTTCCAGTAATGAGATTATTAACGCTATAGAAATAACTATCTTCCCATAGCATTACTTCATTGCCAATGATGGACCATACACACAGGTTTATTAGTATTCCAAATGCAACAAGGCTTAAGACAGGTAATAATGAAATCTCATAAGTGAAAAGATCCTCTATCAGCAAAAATAGTAATGCACTACAAACAATTATAATCAGCAAGCCTGTGTAAACATTTGTTATATTCAGGTAAATAAATAAATAAGTAGAAAGCAGTCCGTTAAATACTACTCCAGAGAGATTATATAGAATCATTTTATCTTTAGCTTTCAAGGCTTTGATCATTGAACTCTGAGGGCTTGTGTCAAAGTATCTTGTTAGAGGATAAATTATGTATCCTATTGCTAATGAAATAATTGTTAATACAAACTGTGTGGTATTCATAAATAAATTCTATCAAAGTAAACACTAAGGGCAAGCTATATATAAGATAAATTGGATATATAGTAATACTATAAGATATTTGGTATAATTGGGAATTGTTTTTGTCTGGGATTAATGGCTCTAAAAGGAAAAACTACAAGTATAACTAGTTGGAAATATAGCTTGAGAACAGAAGCTGTTCGATTAATTCACACTGCTTTATATACATATTCTGGTTTTTATAAAAGAAACAACTTTATAGTTGTGCCATATTCTGTACAAGACAATCATGGGTCATTAGTGCGTATGCCTCACATTAAATTTCAGAATATCCCTAGATTTTGGAAGAGATTAGAGTCAATAGACTTAGAAGAGTTTTACAAGTTACCAAATAGTAAATTGATAGACTCTGTTGAGCAAGAACTCATTGAATTGGAGCTTGAAATCCCAAAATATTCAAAGCTTATGGAAGATTGGTCTAAAGTTGAAAGTAAATTCTTTGAAACTTTATATGAGATATTGCCAAATAAGCATAATATAGTAACTGAGGTTAACATTTATCCAACTGTATTCGGAACACCAGCATCATTTAATGTTATTCCTAATGGTAGTCAGAGTAACAACGTCATTAATATGTTTATTCGAGATGATCAGGATATCTATAAGATTGCAGAAGCTATTGTGACAGCTGTCACTAGAAGAGATGTAGAACTAAAATACGAGGGTCTATGGCGAGATTCTGAAATAATTGTAGATTGGGTAGTAGGAGAAACAAAGATTGATAATGTATTGAAAGAAGTCGTTAAGGTGAGGAAATCGAAACCAACAATTGCTAATCTAACCGATAAGCAAATGGGAAACTTCTTAAGAATTTCCAGAGAATTTATGGGGGAATTAGGCATTACATTTAAAGAAGGGCAGTTTCAGATAGAAGAGGGAGAAGTATTATACTTGAATAAGAAGATCAACAATTTATCCTCTCAGGAAAAATCTGTAATGAGAGCATTAGTAGAGAATAGCAATCGCACGGTAAGGTTAAGTGAAATATCAGAGATTATGGGATATATGCCAGAGAGCTACAGTCTTTATGCTATAACAAAATTAATTCAGAGATTACGTGATAAATTGGATAAATCCGGTATTTCATCAGGTGCTATCAAAACAGTAAGAGGAGAAGGGTATATTTTAAATAATTGATGGAGTTGATCGTTTAATTAGTTTCTGTAAATTTACTTACGTTGCCGTTGATGTAAGAAACAAGTAATTCTTCTATTTCGTCGTGTAAATCTATGAACTCTTTAGAAAGTTTATCCATCTTAGCTGTACCATTATTTGGCAGGGATGTAATTATCTGCTCTACAAACTCATAGTCCTCATGGTTGAGAACTTCTGCAGGAATTAATCTTAAGGCTTCTTTCACTTTGTTGTATGGCTCTGTTGCATTAAGCTTTTGTAAAGCAGCCAGAGTTACTTTGACTAGATATCTTGAGTTATTAAGAAAAAACTCTGCAAACCCACCACGTTTAGTGTCGTAAAGTAGATGGATGGTTGTATATAGTATCTTTTCAACCCCAGTAAAATTTTCAAAACCAATACAGTGTTCCAGTTCGTCTATATATTCTTTTAAAGCTTTCTTTTTCTCTAAATCTGAACTAATAAGCAGTATGGAAGATATACCTCTTCTAGGCATTGTAGGTTTTTTGCGAATTAAGTCTGTCAGCTTCTTAATCATTTTTGTACTCTTTTGATAAATCATAGCCTGTAGAGCGAGGAATCGCAATAGAAATTTTACATCAAAAATGATATAATGACTATATACAGAGTGAAAAACAATAATGCTTTCTTTAGTAGAAGCTACTCAAATACAACCAAATACGGATCTAGACTGGTATTATTACTACCAGGATTTAGTATTGGCCAGGTATCAAGACTATATGGATGATGGGCATATGACTGATGAAAACTTTTCATATTACGGCTTATTTGATAATCCTGAGGATTTGGAAGCAGCTATTGATGGATATTTATTAGCATTAACTCCGGAACAGGTCCACTGTGAGGGTAGCTGTTTAAATTCAGTTGAACTTCCACATTACATTTATTCTGTCTACTGTATAGTAGATACTACAATACATCTTATTACATTTGTTTCTTCGAAAGCATCTCCAACATACATAGAAGACTTAATTCAAAACAAGAACCAAGAAATCTTAGCAAGTCCTTTTCAACAGATTCCATCTGGTGCTACTAGACAACAAATAATCTTTGGGAGTAGTTAGGCTTTTCTGATAGTATAAGAATAATTACTAACCAAATATGGATGCAATTTTAGTGCTTGGAAAAGCAATGTATAAAACAGGAATACCTGATTGGATCTTGGAATCTAGATTAAGTAAATGCATAGAGGTATTGGCGCTCTATCCAGATGCACAATTGATATTAAGTGGTGGTAAAAGTCATATTATAGATAGCAATTCTGCTAAATCAGAGGCGGAAGATATGCTGAATTATCTCAAAGGTAAATTTCCAGATAAAATTATTAATAGGGATATCCAATTAGAAACAGAGAGCAATAGTACTATTGATCAAATAATAAGATTAAAATTGAATTTCTTATCAAGAAATAAATTTACAAAGATCGCTCTAATTACAGATGAAATACACATGCCAAGGGCTTTTGAAACAATCAAGCATATCCTAGGTCCAGATTATTCCGTTGAGGCACACCCCGCAGAGGTTAAGATAGGCGGTGTCTGGAGAAAGAAGATTGAAGAATACGAAAGAGGAAATTTTGAGATAACTAAAACAACGAGATTTAATAAAATAAAGCCAGGTGATCATCAGGAATGGTCTAGATTAAATAAAGAATTTACAAGTAAACCACAGGCAGAAAAAGAGGCTATTCTTAGTAATAAAGCACCTTTCCCTCAATAGCAAATATGCAAATTTTCTAGTAACTTTTGCTTCTATTTGGAGTATATTTAATTACAGATAAGTAATATTTGTGACAGAAGAACTGTTCATACAACTTTTTAGAGATACAAATAAGTCGATTTATAATTTCGTATACTTTTCTGTAGGAAGAGATAAGCATTTAGCTGAAGATATCGCTCAAGAAACGTTTCTTAGAGCGTGGAAATATAGAGAGACATATAAGGCAAGCAAAGCAAATGTAAAAACATGGCTCTTCTCAATAGCAAGAAACTTGATAATAGATAATTATAAAAAGATAAAAGAGGTTAATAATGAGAATTTAGATAGTGAGGATGTAACCAACATGTCTTTGTCTTTAGATGAATCGATTGATATAAAAATCGCTCTAGACAGACTTGATTTATCCTCAAGAGAGTTAATTACCCTGAGATATATAGAAGAATTGGAACTGAGTGAAATAGCATTAATTATAGATAAGAATATAAATTCAACAAAGGTAGCTATTCATAGAGCATTACAAAAATTAAAACAGAACATTACTCATGAACCATAAATCTACAGAACAATTATTAGAAGAGCAACTAAGGTCGCTAGATCAAGAACCTGATTCTGGCTGGGGTGATAATGTTGAGATCAAATTAAGAGAATTTATTAAAAATGATGTAACTAATCTCGAAAAAGAAAGTAAGAGTAATAGTAATTCATTTATTTTATTTAATTTATTCAAAATGAACAACAAAGCAATTTTATTTACCCTTGGAATTTCTTGTTCGCTATTTATGTTACTAGGAAGTTCTGTAGGAGGATATCTAATTTATAGAGGATACAACAATGATAGTTTATCCGAAGAGGAGAAGAGAGCTATTCTGACAAATGTATATAAGAATAATTCAGAGTCTGTTCTTAAAGCAGAATCAGGTAATTATGCATTAGCTTCTGGAACAGGTGATTCTGCAACAATTACCAGTGCAATAATCTCCGATTCAGAGAAGCTCGAGTATACATATTCAAGTGACAAGACTACTATCTTACCAGGCAGTAAGGTAGATCAGTGCAAGAGTGTTTTTAATACAGAAGATGGAGTAACAATATATACATGGGAAAGTTACTCTTTCTATGAAGATGGTAAGAGCTACTATAAGTCTAAAGGTTATACTGAAGATAATTCGTTGGCTTCATATGCGCTTGGTTCATTCTCTGATACAAACTCTACAGACTATATCTTCAATGGAGGTAGTTATGCAGTGAAGTTTGTAAATAACTATAATTTAGAAGTTACTGTATTAGAAGATACTGATGAAGTATACGTTACTGATGAAAATCAAGAAGAATTCTATGAAGATACTTTAATCTATGAAGATACAGAAGAGTTAGATCCTATCGAGTCCTACTTTGGCACAGATGTAGATGTAGTAGGAAAAGAAACTATAGATGGAGTTGACTACTATCTTATCCAGTATTCATATCAGACTGATTGTGATGCAGAGAGTTTTATGATCGACACAATGTATGATGATTTTATGGAACAAATGGATGATTCAACTGCAGATGATAAGATAATTGAGCAATTATGGGTAGATACAAATACATTTGAGGTTAAGAAGTATGTTACTTTCTTAGGTGAAGCAACAAGTGATAATGCAATTATTACTACCGTAACTGAGTCCGACAGAGGTAACTTCTCTTTTGGTGATGTGTCTCAAAACTTCGAATTCGAATATGATGTAGATGTCATAGAGATAGTTAACGATGAGAGTACTTTACAAGCAGAACAAAAGGAGCAATTGTTGAACTATGTTGATAAGAGTAATGTATCTATAATTACTATCGATAATGAGTCTTTCGATATTGATTATCTATTTGTAAATGAAGAAAATATAGGTGAGGGCGATATAGATTACATAAATGATAGAAACTTCTATCCAGCAGGTGAACTCGGAGATAAGATGTACGCAGAAGCTACAAGGATACCAGATGAGTTTGGAAAAGGTATTACAGAGTACATCTCAGAAGGATTTGCACACATTGAAGGAGATGGCTACATATCTATCTCAATATTTGATGCAGCTGAGAATAGTAAAGAAGATATAGTGGATATGTGGATCCCTTTTGAAGCAACAGTAAAAAATATGAAGGTTGATTTTGGAAAGGGCGAAATTGATGCAGAAGTGTATACATTTGACTACTCAGAAGAAGTAATACCTGGAGTAGATAGCACTAATTCTGCACCTGCATATGATGATGAGTTATTGAATTATAGAGAGACAATAATTATATTTGAATCTGATGGATATTATTATGATATTCATATAAGTGGTAGCTCAGCATTTGACTATTCACAGATAGGTATCCATATACTTGACCTTGGTGATAGTGCTGACAAATCTGAAGCTAGAAAACTAATTCAAAGACTATTTGATTAATTTCTAGAAGATATAAAAGGCTGATTTCAATCAGCCTTTTTTTATTAATTGAAATATTGTTCTAGTTCGAGTAGTAGGAAAAAAAAAGATAATTGCTAGAATTGATTCGATTGAAAATACTAAAAGTGTTATGAACCATAGATTGAATAGAACAGAATTGAAGCCCCAATAAATGATTTGTAATACTATTAGAATAGTAAATAACTGAGCCACCTTGGCGGAATAAAAATGTAACCCTACCTCCTTAAGCTTAGTAACCTTGAGGATATTTACTAGAATGAATAGGGCTATTATCATTAATATTTGATAAAGGTTTTCCCAGAAAATTTGAGGAAACAGCAGAAAGAAAAATATTCCCAGAAATGTATTACCTATGTCATCAACTAAGCTATCAAGCTTTGCTCCAAGTTCAGAAGTAATATTAAAATATCTAGCTATATTGCCATCAAGAGTATCGGTAATACCATAGACTATCAATACCGCTGCAAAGCTATTTGGATGTCCTTTAAAGCTAAGGTAGAGCATAAAAGGAAGTAAGAAAAGTCGAGAAACCGACAAATAATTGGGAATATTTCGTGTAAATTTATTGGGCATTGATATTATTGCCGGACAGGGATTCGAACCCCGATTACTGGTGCCAGAAACCAGCGTCCTACCATTAGACGATCCGGCAAGGTAAACTATGTTGATAATTATAACAAGTCTATACCTAATTTTTAAGTAAAGAATTGACTTACTGGATGTAGATTATTCCTCCAATGTAACTAAGGAAGGCAACTATGCTTAAGAAAATCTGAGGATCTAATAATAACAACTTCTCAGGCTTTTGTCCTTGATTAGTTGTAATTACAATAAAGTAATACCTGAATATGATAAAAGTAAAGATGATAATCGTAGGAACATATAGATTGCTCTGAGTGATTGCATATACAGAATATGAGGCAATGGTGACTGTTGATGAGATTAATAGCAATGAGTTTAATAATTCTTGGGTGTAGTAATCTAATACTTTTCTTGCTTTCTCTTGTTTTAATTCTGAGTATCTTTTTCCAATAATTAATATTAGTGCTCCAAAGAATATTACAAGAAATAGCCAGCCGGATAGTTCAATCCCTGATACTGCTGAGCCAGCTTCCAGCCGTAGTAAATAAATAACGGCTAGAGATACTAAATCCCAAATAGGTTGATGCTTGGTATAGAAAGTATAAATTAGATTTGTAGCAACGTAAGCACTTATAATATAAACTAATCCAAGGCTCCCTGTTAAATATGCTAATAGCGCACTACCGATCAACATTGTTAGGAATATAATTATTCCTAAGTTCAAACCAATCTTGCCTGATGCAAGTGGTCTATTTTTCTTTTCAGCATGTTTTCTGTCTTCTTCTAGATCGTTGAAGTCATTAATTATATATATTGCACTTGCTGAGAAGCTGAATGCCAAAAAGGCTAGTAGTACTTTGATCAATAAATCTACATCAGTAAGTTCTCCACCAAAGAATAGAGGAGTAAATAATATTAGATTTTTGATCCAATGGTTAATGCGAATCTGTTTGAGAATATCTAAAAACATAATGGAAGAAACTATAACCTAATTCTATCATTAATAGCATAAACATACTATTCGTAGATTCCACCGTCATAATACCCCTGACAACACTCCAAACCTACACTACATTTACCTACCGGGCCGTATGAGACTATGCCGAATACTAAAAGACATCGAACACACAAATTATGATCAGCGCTGTCAGATGCTAGAACAGATGCACTTGATGTCTCTCCTAAACCAGCAATTCCATTATTGCCAAATGATCTTTGGCCTCCACAGTAGCTAGACTCGAAATCATTGGCATCCATTATTTCTATTTGTTCAGCTATACTTAATTCAGCGAACTCATCAGCGCTAACTATAGTATTTTTCTGCACGGTATTTACACCAGAAAGCTCGTCTAATTTAAGATAAGTTAGGTATTCATAGCCAGCTCTCAAATCCTCAATCTGCTGAAGTATGAACCTAAGAGCATTACTATTATCCACTCCTTGATCCAGTTCTTCTGTAATCAGAATACTTGCATCTTGGATTAGTGGTAGCACCTCTGCCAATATCTGTTTGCCTACCACGTTATCTATAAATTCTGCTAATTCAGGACTATTGTTAGGTATTCTATTCTCATTAATAAAGGTCATTACTGTTGCCTCATAAGCTTCTTGAGGAATTGCGCCTGAGGCAAGCATAATGCTCACATCTTGAGTAGGTGGGTATTCTTCAGGTAACGTTGCCTCTTGGTATCTCTTGGCTGTAGCAGGAATCTGTTCGATCAATTCAATAAATTGAGCATGGTCGACATCTTTCTTTAACCAATATAAATTTACTTGTTCACGTCTTAGTACTGGATCAAACTTCCAGCCAAAAACCACATGATATCCATCATAACCTCTTTGGATGAGCTCTTCTGTAAGAAACTCAGGAGTAGGGCTAAGTTCAAGTATTATTGAATCGAAGTCGCCGCTAGCTCTAGTAGCTTTAGCTCTTTCATATAATGCTCGATTAGCGAAGTTTCTAGCTTCTTCACCCCTAGGTACTTGATGCGAGTCAATCCCATCATTATAAATTGCTTCTAAAACAGGTATTTCCCAGTTTTGATCATAAGCGGCTAATGTATATTCAAGCTCTCCTGTTGCCTTTCGCCTAGCTTTTTCTGTTGAGGCTGTTAATCTATTGCTGAAATTTTCTTCTGTAAAGACTCCACCTTCTCGCAAATATTTAACTACACAGTTAATACTGTTTCCATATAAGTTGCCATATCGATTCTTATATTGATCTGCTGTATCTTTATTAATTAAAGCAGGAGCTGTTTCACTCAACAGTCTAGCTTTCATTTCAGCAAATGATTCAGGTCTTTGCCAAATTACCTCTGCAGCAAAAGGGTCCTCATCAATTAATTCATCTGGAAATTCTACTAGATTTTGTTGACTTAATTCTAAGCACATAAAAAACCTCTATATAGCAGAGGTTTTATGTAATTCCATACTTATTGGGTATGGCCTCTGCTCGGAGTTTGTAAAAAAAGATTGGTATTCGGACTATTCTCCTTTATGGAGGACCGTTGCGGCACAGTGTAGGAATTTCACCTATCTTCCCCAATCTTTTTTAATATAACTAATTCTTTTTAGACTTGTAAAGTTAATTTTTGAAGTATTCTTTCAAGTCAATAAATTCGAATGCATTAGGGAATTTAGAATAATCCTTAGATGCATTACCTAGAATAACGATTTTATCTGTTCTTTTGATATATTTATTCTTCAAAGAAAAATCAATCATGTACTCGATAGCTTTAGTTCTATCTGTGTATTTCTTCATGAACTTATGAGCTATTACATTTTTAGTTAATTGTAATTGTCTTTTGTATAGATCATCGCTTACGAAAGCAATTATTTCTGTTGGAAGATTATATCTTGAGATCATTCGTGCTGTAGTTCCTGTTTGACTCATAACAATAACTTTATCTGCTCCTGAAGACAGGGCTAACTCAAAAGCAGCATTTGTCATTGCATCAGTTACAAATCGATCTTCAAGCTGAATTGAATCAATAATTTCGGGTATCAAGTATTGTTCGTTTTCTTCAGCTATTCTAGCCATTGTTTGAACTG
>JAGQLK010000140.1 GCA_020429485.1 Candidatus Dojkabacteria bacterium
TACATTTATAATCTTCCTCAATACTATTAAATGACCCATCAGTAGGAGAGCATTGCTTCCAATCTGCGTAGAACCCAGAATTACCTATAGAATACTCAACCATCTTCACCTCAGTTACTGATAGATTTGCATCTATTGTTCCAGGAAGAGTAGGATTGCTTGTGTTGAAAATTAATTTTGAATTATCAGTTATTATTTCATGAGGATAATTTAATGTTAACCAAATTGAACCACCATGAATACTGCCATATTCAGATCTAGGTGCAGCGTATAAGAGGTCATTTTTACCATCACCATTGATATCACCTGCTTCATCTCTCGACTGAATATATATTCCATCAGCTGGAGCTCCGGCGTAATATCTAATATCTGCATTATTGTTGAGATAATCTACTATGTCATACAGTCCACTTTGACTTCTAAAGTTACTATTGTCTGCAATCCATACCTGATTGATAGAGTCTAAATAGCCATTTATTATACCTGCTTGTGAGCTTACTACTGCTTCAAGACTACTTGGATCATTATCATATTCGAATTCAACAAATCCAGATATATTCTTGTCATTCCACCATGTACCGGATGAAATGACTAATGAACCTGTATCAGTATAAAATTGGTTATAATCGATTGTATCGGCAGGAGTAGCGAATAATGTACCTATGTCAGAAGCTGTATGTAGAGACCAAGTTGCGATACCAGCAGTAGAATTTGAAAGCCAAAAGTCATTAATACCATCCAGATCAAAGTCTATTTTATTATCAATACGGTCTAAATATTCATAAATCATAAATGAATTTGTCGCAGATCCATTTACTCTCAACGAATAGTCATTTGCATCATTAGTAATTAAATCAGATCCTCCTCCTGAAATATCAATTAAACCATCATCAATAAAATACATTCTTCCTCTAAATGAATCGTAATATATATCACCAATTAATAGTTCCATTGCTGGATCAGAATCAAAATTTCTGCATGCAGTTGAAATACCGAATGTACCATAGGTAGTTGCCAGTGTCCCATATATCCTCTGAGAATAAACAGTTGGATCAGTTATACTCATATTAGGGGTACTATTTAGAGTCTTATAGTCCTGTGCATCTTGACCATTTATTAAGTAGATAACACCAGATCTTGATGCATATGTAGAATCATAAGTATGTGAAATAGCATAATCAAGAATATTATCGCCATCCAAATCTCCATAACACATAGAATATGTACTTAAACTATTTGTTGGTGTTTGAAATGCAAAAATCTTAATATCATCATCTGAAAAATCCAAATAATTATCTATTTGGCTCTTTTGTGTAATAAGCTTACCTGAAAAAATGCCTACAACAGAATTTGCACCCCTAGTTATCGCTAAAATATCTTCATATCCATCTTTATCAAAATCTTCAGTCTTTATTGCTAGTCCCAATGAATGACTAATAGCCGAGCCATGAATTCTAATAACTTTATTCATATCTAAATCATCAAGGAAAATCGAGCCTTTAGTGCTAACTAACTCAGCAAGATATGAATCAGGAATAATATAAATCATTCCTGAATTAGCTAGATAAGTATCATCATGCCAATCTCCAAATATTAAGTCATCAATACCATTGCCATTTATATCTGCATAAAATAACTCCATCCAGCCTATACCGTCATAAGACACATTCTCAAATCCATCAATCCTTAGGTTATATTTTGGAAAAGCATTTAGATCATAACTTGGTGTCACAGCTATATTGGCATTTGCATCAGTTGTTAATTGCTTCAACCTTATATCAAACTGGCCCTGGCTAATTACATATTCAGCATCAAATTCCTTGAAATCAATTAAGTCAAAGGTTAACTCTCTTTCAGGATAAACAAAAGTAATAGTTGTGCCACCAGTACTTGCTATATAAACATCAGTGTATTCAAGGCAAGTATATGCACTCATTGCCATAAAGTTTAAGTCCGGATTCTCTTCAAAAAACTCATCTTGGCACTCAGGAACTACGTCAGTAGTTTCATAAAAACTAATTTGTGGTGGATTTTCTGGTGTATAAGTATGACCATCATAGATAATCTCCTCATAGTCCGCTAGGTTATATTCTATAACTAAATCTGATGCGATAGCATTATTAGAACCATTTGTTAACTCTATTTGCTGTACAAAACTACTAGTACCATCTATCCCTAAAGCATTAACACGTTCATAATCTATTTCTAGATCAATATTCTCATCAAGACCATATGCTGTTTGTTGTATCGCGCCACTTATTGTATTATTTTGCTCAACGAAATCCCTTGTAGTTACAGTTCGCAGCAATGAATAATCAACACCTGTGATAATTTTTGATAATTCAGCATCTTGGTACTGTGCAGAACTATCAGATAGTTTAATTTCTGTATCATTATCATTTAGGTATATCTTTTCAATACCTGTATTCAAATAGACTTGCTGCTCGGCATATGATTCCGATTCATTGCTAATATTTGCATCTACTTCGGCTGATAACTCATATGCTTCTGGACTAATGTTTTCAGTGAAATTATCTAAATGCGTAGATTCAACCTGCAATGAAAGAGCAGAAACAGAAACAATAAGTATGGCATAATTTAACACCATATTTTTATGTTGTAAGAATGCATTCCAAGAGAATTGGAGCATGGATTTGATACTTTTTATTTTTTTCATCTTTACCTAAACATAATATATTCCAGCCACAAAACTAAGTCAAAAAAACCGATCAGAAAATATTCTCTGATCGGTCTTTAAGTCGATTTGAAGACTTATGAATAGTGCTCCTCAATATTTATTTGATCAAAGCTAGAAAGCTTCTTTTTCAAATATTTAAACATATTGATAAGCATTAGATAGCTCAGGGAAATACCTATTGCCATTAAAATCCTTTCAATAATTACTACAGGTAAAAGTCCTTGCCAAACTTCAGCAGGAATTTGTATTGCCCAAATAAAAGCTGCTCCTCCTACAGAATGTGCCGTCATTGTTGCACCAAGTGATCTAATAAATAGATAATTTCTTTTGAAATAGCTAGCAATTGGGATCAACCACAATAATGCATAGTACCAAACTTGTCTTCCAACAGGATGAAGCCAAAATATTATCATCGCTAACGAAGGAACTATGATAATAAGCTTTCCCGCCTTCTTATCTTGTGGCAAAGCGAAATACATTACTGCAAACAAAGTAGGGAAGAGCCTAATAAAAGGTACCAATTCTAGACCACTCCAATGAGTTGCAAGATTAATTAAACCAACCAAAAATATTGTTAATAAACCAAGTGGTCCTCCCAGAAAAGCTGCTGCAGTTGGAGCAAAGAAATCAAACAGAGTAAATGAAACATCAGTTCCAATAACATTAGTAAATTTAATTTGAAGGGCAATATAGCCAACAAAGCAAAAAGTCAAAAGATATAAAATCTTCTTATAATAAGTATTGTTCATTAAGAGAATAAAAAAATTAAATAAAATATCTAAGATATTTATTTAATTATGTGAAGTATATGAAGGTATTGTCGTTTGTTTTTTTAAGCATGACGTCTTTTA
>JAGQLK010000141.1 GCA_020429485.1 Candidatus Dojkabacteria bacterium
TAGGAAAGAGCCACAAAGAGCATTTGATGACATAGTGGTACATTACCAAGGACTAGTTCAACAAAATGCAATTCCTGATGAATACTATGGTCAAGAGATTACAACAAGTAACTTTTTTGAAATATTTCCTGCGATAGCATCAACCAATGCAGTAAGAATGCCTAGGTACCTTGCAACAGAAATGGACTTATATACTAATCCTACACTTAACAACTATTGTAAAGAGGTCATGAATATCCCAGCAGCTGAATTCTTGCAGATGCTAAATACTGCATTAGGCTTGAAAAATTCATAACTTGTGATATTATCATTGTAAGAGAGTTGAACAACGCTGAAAGTTCAACACCCAAATTGGCAACAATAGAATAATTCTTAAAGGTGTCTTTACAACAGTAAAGGAATCTGGGTGGAACCGTTCTCGATTATCAAGAATCCCTAAATAAATATTTCATGAATATTTATTTGGGGATTTTTTATTTGTTTAGTAAATATTAATTCCATATTTTATTTTTTAGTAGCTGACTATGGATAGTACAGTAACTCTCGAGCAAATTGTTGCTTGGGCCAAAAGAAGAGGTTTTATTTTTCAGACATCAACAATATACGGCGGCTTGGCAAACAACTATGACTATGGTCCATATGGTGCTACCTTGAAAAATAACATCCGAAATCATTGGTGGAATACATTTGTTGAAAAAAGAAATGATGTAGTAGGACTTGACGGTGCTATTATCACACATCCTACAGTATGGGAAGCTTCAGGACACACTAGTAGCTTTAGCGACCCACTAGTCGAGGATACAGTCAATCATAAAAGATATAGAGCAGATCATGTAATAGAAGCTTGGGCAAACAAAAAAGGAGAAGAAGTGAATACAGAAGCAATGGATTTAAACGCAATGAGTAAATTTATTAGCGATAACAAAATTCTAAGTGAAGATGGAAATGCACTTTCTGATGCAAGAGAATTTAATCTACTTTTCGAAACACATATCGGTGCTGTAGAAGCAGAAAAAGATACTGCTTACCTAAGAGGAGAAACAGCGCAGAGCATATTTGTAAATTACAAAAACATACTCGATACAATGCGAGTTAGGATTCCATTTGGTATTGCACAAATTGGTAAGGCATTTCGTAACGAGATCACTAAAGGACAATTCATTTTCAGAACAATCGAGTTTGAACAGATGGAAATCGAATACTTCATTCATCCTGAAGCAGACTGGGATAGTATCATGCAACAATGGCTAGAAGATATGAAACAATTCTATCTAGATCTAGGTGCTGATAGTGATAACGTTCGTTTCAGAGAGCATGATAAAGAGGAATTGTCACATTACTCAAAGAGGACATATGACCCTGAATTCAAATTCGATTTCGGATGGAAAGAGATTGCTGGATTAGCATATAGGACTGATTTTGACCTCAGTCAGCATGCAAAGTTTAGCAGCAAAAAATTAGAATATCGAGATCCACAAACCAACGAAGTATACGTTCCACATGTTGTTGAACCATCATTCGGGTTAACTAGAGCAGTATTAGTTGCTCTTTATAGTGCATATAAAGAAGAAGATTTAGGTGATGGTAAGAGTAGGGTAGTAATGAAATTTCCAGCTCATATAGCACCAGTCAAAGCAGCTATATTCCCATTACAAAAAGATGATAAGTTAGTTGCTAAAGCAGAGGAGCTTTTCAATGAATTAAATTCTGAGTTCCAATGCGAATTCGATAATGCTGGAAATATAGGTAAGATGTATAGAAGACAGGATGAAATAGGTACTCCTTTTTGCATTACTGTTGACTATGATACTTTAGAGAAAGGTACAGTAACAATTAGGGATAGAGATACCATGGAGCAAGAAACCATTTCTATAGATGAAGTGAAAGCATATATTTTAGAAAAAATATAATCTTTGACCCTTTATGTAAAAACCCTGCACAATGTGCAGGGTTTTTTGTATCTGAGCAGTAATTATTATGCTCTGCTAGCTATAAGCTTAGTCTTTATCCTTATCATCATCATCATCATCATCGTCATCATCCTTACCGTCATCTTTATCCTCTTCAACAACTTCTCCTTCTTCAGTACTTGAATCAGATTGATCAGCATCTGCTGCAGCTTGTTTATACATCTCAGCGCCTTGCTCTTGAAGCTTTGTACTTAACTCTTTAGTTTTCTCTTTGACAGCTTCTTGATCAAAATCATCCTTACCGATCATTTCTTTCAGTTCTTTACTTAGATCCTGTAGAGCTTTTTGTTCATCTTCCTTTATTTTATCTTTCATTTCATCGATAAATTTTTCAACTTGGAAGATTAAACTTTCTGCTTCTATCTTCACTTCAATCTTTTCTTTATTTTTTTTATCCTCTTGTGCATGTTCTGCAGCTTCCTTAACTAATGTATCTACCTCTGAGTCATCTAATTGAGTTGAAGCAGTAATAGTAATGGATTGTTCCTTACCACTTGCTTTGTCTTTTGCAGACACATTCAAAATACCGTTTGCATCAATTTTAAAAGTAACCTCTACTTGTGGAACTCCACGTGGTGCTGGTGGTATGCCATCTAGGATAAATCTACCTAGAGTCTTGTTATCTTTTGCCATCTCACGCTCTCCTTGAAGAACATGTACTTCCACACTAGTCTGATTATCTGCTGCAGTTGAAAATACCTGTGATTTTTCTGCTGGAATTGTTGTGTTTCTTTCAATTAATGGTGTTCTAATACCGCCCAAAGTTTCTAGACCAAGAGTTAATGGTGTTACATCCAATAGAGTAATGTCACTAACCGATGTATCACCTGCTAGTACTGCACCTTGAATAGCAGCACCTACAGCAACAACTTCATCAGGATTTACACCTTGATGTGGCTCTTTACCAAAAAATTCTTTAACTTTCTTTTGAACTAGAGGCATTCTAGTCATACCACCTACCATAACAATATCATCTATCTCAGATTTACTTACTCCTGCATCTTTCATTGCAGATTCTACTGGTTTGATAGTATTGTCTACTAACTTACCAACTAGTCTCTCCAAATCAGCCCTAGTCATATCTTTTCTCATATGTTTAGGCCCTTTCGCATCAGCAGTGATATAAGGTAGATTTATCTCAGTCTTTTCTGAACTTGAAAGAGTTATCTTTGCCTTTTCAGCTGCTTCTTTCAATCTTTGAAGCGCTGCAGTATCTTCCTTGAGATCAATGCCATTTTCATTCTTAAACTCTTCAACTAACCAATCAATGATAGCCTGATCAAAGTCATCTCCTCCAAGGTGAGTATCACCATTTGTAGATTTAACTTCAAATACGCCATCGCCTATTTCTAAAATTGAGATGTCAAATGTTCCTCCGCCAAGATCGTAAACTGCAATAGTTCGTTCGCCTTCCTTCTCTAGTCCGTAAGCGAGGGCTGCAGCTGTAGGCTCATTGATGATTCTTTTTACATCTAAACCTGCTATTTTACCTGCATTCTTAGTT
>JAGQLK010000142.1 GCA_020429485.1 Candidatus Dojkabacteria bacterium
AATTATTGTTATGCATATCACCGTATTAGGCTCAGGGTTTTTAATAGCAGCTCTAAATACTCCTGTATTTGCCGTGATATTATTAATATTACTAAAGACTGTAATTGATCTATTAGAGCACTTATGGGAGCACCGGAAATTTGGGACTTATGACTTAGGCTCAAAATTAGCCAGCTCTGCTAAACGCCAAAAGACTTCTGCTGGTTTGGGAATGTAGTTATATCTACTCGGCATGAGTTTCTTTGTTCTTTCTGGCATCATTAACCCTAATAGCAAATACCCTTCCAATCCAAATGAATATAAGAATCTCTTTCTAAGATCTTCATAGACTTCTTCATCCACATTGGCGAGTATCTGCATCCAACCATGATCCCAGTCATTAAAATCTCTATCAAGGACATCAGTAATAAGAGTTACTACACTCTGACAGTCAGGATAGCTCTGTGTACCGCAGATTAATTCCGTCCAGCCTTCCAAATAGCCATGACCACCAAGGAAATATCCACCAATTGTATGTAAATGTGTTACTTCGTGGCTTAGTGTTTCATCATCTTTCCACATAATTCTTGGAACAACTATCATGGGCCTATCTGGAATAGTAGAAAGAAAAGCCCTGTGATAATCTGTTCGCATGGTTGCGATTGAGCATACAAAAATATCACAATCTATAGGCTGATTTTGGCCTAGATCATGTAAAGCTTGCGGATAATAATCTCCTTCTAAATATCTTTGGCGAATAATCTCTGCCTTTTCTCTATGCTCCTTTGGACCTCTATGTAAAATACGTTCAATTAGCTCTACTTCTTGCTGGTAGGTTGTATTTGTATCATTACAGAACTCTCTAAATCTTCCAATGTTAGCAACAGCAGACGAATTTCCAGCTATATTCCGGGCAAGATGAAGTTGCGTGTTATGAATTTGTAAAAGTTGCATTTCTTGTTCTGAAACACTCAGTTCTGATGTCGTATTTACATATGCTAACCATTCCCCAAGAGCTAGTTGTGTAAGCATATTATGTTGTAGATCGAAGTGTTCACTATCTACCCTTAAAGCAATGGCTAGTGCCAATGCAGAGTCGACTACTTCATCGGTAGCATAAAACTCATAAAGTGGATCCATCGCCTTTAATTCATCCACATTGTTTAAAAAGACTCTCTCTGTCTCTCCTGGAGCCCAAACTTCTGACATATCGGCTATATACAATTTGATTTCGAATTATATCAGATTTAAGTATATAAATGCCCTATTTATAGTATAATTAGCTTATGATCGAAGAATTTATCAAAACACACAATTTGCCCAATTTTAGGCTGAAACAGTTTAATCAGCAGTTCTACAAAGAAAGTATTAAGAACTTCGGTGACCTATCAACTTGGCCAAAGGATCTAAGAGATAAACTTGCTACTGAGGTTGATTTCATGGATCTTGAACTAGAAAAAGAATATATATCTAAAAACAAAGACACAATTAAGGTACTGTTTAGGCGCAAGGTTGATAACCAAAGAATAGAAACCGTTCTTATGAAGCATAGAGATGGACGTAACACGGTTTGTGTTAGCTGCATGGTTGGTTGTCCAGTCAATTGTACTTTTTGCGCTACAGGCAAAATGGGTTTTGGCGGTAATTTATCAGCTAAAGAAATTGTCGATCAGGTAATGTACTTCCAAAGACAGTTACATGAACAAGATGACAAAGTAACAAACATTGTTTTCATGGGAATGGGTGAACCTATGCTTAACCTTCCTGAAGTCGAAAAATCAATTGAAGTATTTACCAACCCAGATAAATTAGGTATGAGCTCTAGACGCTTAACAATTTCTACCTCTGGCTATGTACCTCAACTCAAAAAGCTTATTGATGATGGTTTTAAAGGTAGAGTTGCTATCAGTCTTCATGCACCCAATCAAGAGCTAAGAGAAAAATTAATGCCAGTAGCTAAATTGTTCCCACTCGAAAAACTTATCGAAGCACTTGATGACTACGTAGAAATCACAAACAAAAGAATTAGTTACGAGTACGTAATGATAAAAGACGTAAATGATTTGCCTGAACATGCAAACCAACTAGCTGACCTATTTGAAGATCGATTAGCCCATATTAACTTGATTCCGTATAATCCAATTGCCGAGAGAGATTTCCAGAGAACAACCAATAATCATCTCCGTGAATTCACTAGAATACTGACTAAAAGAAAAATTCACTATACTATACGACAAACTATGGGGGATGATGTGAATGCTGCATGCGGTCAACTTGCGGATAGAGCAAACAAAAAGCATCAAGCTAAAAAGATCTCAGGCTAGACCAATTTTTTCTAATATTTCATGTATCACAGGTTGTTTGATCTCCATGTACTTATTCTTTGCATCTTCTTTGTTATCTTGTTTTATTGCTTCCTCTGCTGCAAGTTTCTTAATCTCTGAATATTTTTCTGCCAATTCAGAATCCTCACGCAAACAATCTCTGAATGCTAAAGTCCTGATGAATTGTTTATCAGAGGGTTCTGAGATATGAATGTGATAAGTATGCAGATCTAGAACCTTTTGCATAAATTTACGACCTTCATTACTTGCATGCTCTCTGAACTCATAACCTAGATCCTCCAGCTCGCATATGACCTCTTGGATATTCTTTGAAGACGAAGTTATGTAAATGTCTATTATTCCCTTTCCACCTACCTCTGGAATCGCTGTACTACCAACATGGTAGATACTAATATCTTTCACTTCGAGGTTATTCTCGATATTTGCTTTCTCCATCTCATACAAGTTTACGTACTCATCAGTATATGGTTTCCAATAATACTTTTTCTTATAATCGCTCATCTCTTATTTGCTCCAAAGCTTGAGTATATATTTTTTCAGTTTCTTCACTTCTTAATATTCTAGTATGTCCTATGATATTAATTAGCCTATTATCTGCACCACTTAATCTTAACGAGTCACTTAAAATGACATGATTGTCTAATTCTGAATACAGATTAAGAAACTTAACATTATTCTCTGTTTTCTGCAGAAGCTTTTTTATGAATTTACTATTGGTGCCTAGCTCAGGTATATTCCAAATAGGTATCCAACCTAGACCACTACCACCAAAAGGAACTGCTATTGATATTACTTTGGATACTCTTTTGTTTATTTCAGGATAATTATCTAATAAAAATTTTGAAATTATGCCACCCTTACTGTGACAAACAATTACAATATCTCTAAGATCATTTTCCTTGATGAAATTAATGTATTGCTGTGCAATGTTAGCAACCGTAGCTCTAGTATGTAAATCGATCCCATGAACCCTAAATCCTAACTTATTTGCAATATCTCCAAACTCTCTAAAGTTAATTACATATTCATTTAACCCTTGAATAATCAATACATCACTGACTTCACCACTTTTCCATGTAGATGGTAATTCTTTACTCAAAAATCCTCTTAGTTTATATTCAGCTATGAGTAAATATTCCGTTATAAGATT
>JAGQLK010000143.1 GCA_020429485.1 Candidatus Dojkabacteria bacterium
GAACTTAGTGTTTTATTTTTAGTAATTCTATCCATATAAATATTGACTAGCGTTATATGAACGAAGTTAGGCGAAAGCCATTACTAAAAATTTAGTAAAAAGGAGAAAATTTATGGTGCCGAGGGCGGGACTCGAACCCGCACGCCAGGTTAAAGGCATTGGATTTTAAGTCCAACGTGTCTACCAGTTCCACCACCCCGGCTGAAAATTTTTGAGTAGAAACTCAAAATTATTTAAAGAACTAGGCCAATTTTACACTTATGTATAACAATTGACAATGCTTACTTTCAAAAAGGTCACGGCGGGACTCGAACCCGCGCATAGAGGTTTTGCAGACCTCTGCCTTACCAACTTGGCTACGTGACCAATAAATTCATACGTGTAGCAATACTTTAAAAGCAGCTCACACTTATGATTTACTTGTTGAAGTCTATTTTAACAGAAAGTGTAAACTGAGTGTAACAATTTTATTGGCAACTTGAGGAAACACTTACTGTACCTTCCCAATACTTTATTGGAGATGCACATCCGTTGATGCTATCTTTTATGCAAACACCAACATAATATTCTTCCGATGGAAGACCATTTATACTAGCTGAGTTACTATTGTATGTGGTTCCTGGTCCAGTAGGATTTGGGTTAACAGAATAAAATACTTTATACCCATAACTAGTGTTGTATCCTGTGCTCTGCCATGACATGTTGATCGAACAACCTCCTATAGCACTAAGTACTTGGAGGTAGTGATCTGCAGGTGCTTTTGTGGGAACTACTACTTCATATTCATCGTTATTTGCAGGAGGTGTATTTCTGTTGACGACAAGACTCTCCGTGCTTTCATTCCAGTATTTATCATATGCATATATATCAATCTGGTTGTCTCCTTCGCTCAATGGTACATCTACGTTAAAGCTACCATCTTCTGGGTTAAAACCTTTCTCATTATGGAACGCCATATATTCGATATTATTAATAATAATTTTTCTTAGATTACTAGAGTCAGAAACCATACCAAGAATAGCAATAAAGGTATCATCAGTAGAAAAGCCATCTTCAGGACTTGTAATACTTATAGACGGTGGGATATTGTCATATTCATATCCATACACAACATCAAGTGATCGGTTCCAAGTTAGAAAATCCGACTTATAGATATCTTCAGATAATTCTGCAACCACAAAACTATTGTCATCAAGATTTACGGAAGCTGTCTCAAACTCATCTAAAGAATTTATTGTTCCGTTCAAAGTGAAGTTTAGGTCATTCTCCAGCGCAGATAATGTAATGTTAGTTTCTACAAATTCCGCTGAATATGCAACTAAGCTATCTGTTATAGCAATATTGCTAATTGTTAAAGTTGTATCTGAGTTATCAGTGTTTCTAGTAAAGACCTTGCCAGATTTTAAATCTATAGAGATAGAATCTGCAGTTATTGTTGTCATTGCTACTGATGTATTCTCATCAAGTCTAAGTGTGCTACCATTAGCAAATGAAATCTCTGCTTTGGAATCACTATTTGTATTTACTATCGATCCTACTTGGATCTCACTATCTTCAGCGGCCTGAATAGTATTGCCATCTGCGTCAGTTATATTGATTGTTCCTTCTAGATGCGTAAGTTGTGATAGATAGTCTAGATTACTATTATTTGCAAGAAAGTTAGGATCTAAATTGCTGTCGCCACCAGTAACTGCATAAAAAGAAACTATAGATAGTAATGCAATAAGAAAAAATGATAGCCCAACCTTTAATCCAAGAGAGAGGTTATTTATATAGTCAAATATAGTTGAGGTTGCACTTTTTTGAGAATCTTCAAGATATACTTTAAATAAATGCTCTTTAAGGTTATTGCTAAACTCATCGCTGACAGTAGTATCCTTTGCGGCTACTTTTGCATCCTTCAATAGTTGTTCTAGATTGTTCTTGTTATCCATTTTTTTATTCTAAGTCAATTATGCCCTTAAATTCTTTTTTTGATAATACTTTTTCTAGTGATTTCATACTTCTATGTATTTTCACTGCTATATTTGTTTTATTGGTCCCAATTACATCTGCAATCTCGTCATTAGATAATTCTTCAAAAAACTTTAAAGAAATTATTTCTTGATACTGCTCAGGTATCTTACTTATAGCATGTAAGATTGCTCTCTTTCTCTCGCTATCCATGGCATGATCTTCAGCAGCAGCTTCTGATTCAATTAGATTGATATCAAATATTGCAGTAGGCTTGTTTTTCCTGAAATGATCAATAAGGTTATTATGAGCAATCCTATACAGCCATGAGCCAAAACTTTTACCGTGATCTTTGTACGTCTTAATTTTCGTCATTGCTTTTACAAATGTTTGGCTGGTCAGATCTTCAGCTAGATCTTTGTTTGCAGTCCTATTTAATATATATCTGTATATTTTGGGCAGATAATATTCGTACAACTTTTCAAATGCATCAAGTGACTCTTTTGCCTTTTCTATTAGCTCATTTTCGAGCTGGCTATCCATATTAGGTTCTGTACAAATTTAACGTTAGTTTCGGCGAAAATATTTCACCAAAAAATCGAATTGATATCCTAGCAACTTTAAAAATATAAAGGAAGTACTTTTTAATATATTTATTAAATACACTATCAGAAGATGCTTTTAGAGAAGAGTCATTTCTATATTCATGGAGAAAGGGAAAAGAAAACGGCATTTGACCTGCTATATATGTAAATCCATTACAAAATCTATTCAGATTTAGGGCAAATTGGAATTCATGCATATAAAATAATAACACATATAAAATTAAAATTGACTAGAGTTTTAGCTTTGATATAATGGCTAAACGTAAAAGCGTTGAATGAAGATTTCCACTTCATGAGCTGACAGGGAAAACAGACTCTGATTAACCTGATCCGGGATTCGCCCGTTATAGTGAACTATTAAAGAGCCTTAAATATAGTATTAAGGAAACAAGGTGGCACCACGGGTTCGACTCGTCCTTGTAACATAATTTAATTAGTTCAAATAAAGCTCATGTTGCATAAGAACAACCAACTCCTCTATGAAAGAATAATTTTCGATTGTGATTCGACTCTATCTACCATTGAAGGTATAGATTATCTTGCAGAGATTGCAGGCAAAGGAAGCGAAGTTGCTGATTTAACAAGTAAAGCAATGAACGGTGAGGTAAAGTTTGAAGATGTATTTGCAAAAAGATTAGACATCATACAACCTAGAAAAGAACAATTGCAGATGGTAGGCCAAAAATATATTGAAACTGTTATTCCAGATGCACATAATACAATTGACGTATTACAGAAGAATGAGGTGGAGGTATACATTATTTCTGGTGGATACACACAAGCTATATTACCTCTTGCGAAATTCTTAGGAATAAATGAAAAAAATGTATTTGCTGTTGATCTAGCATTCAATGAAGATGGTAGTTACCAAGGATTCGATAGCTCAAATCCCCTAACCAA
>JAGQLK010000144.1 GCA_020429485.1 Candidatus Dojkabacteria bacterium
ATAACCTTATTAGTATCCGTTTCAGAGCTATTTTCTGGCTCATATTTCTCAATATGTAGTCTTTCTAATAAAGCAATTGTCTCTTGCTTGGTTAGATCTATTCCAAGGAATCTCTGTACTAAATTGGTATCTAGCTTAACTTGCTTCTCTTCTCTTGGAGTTGGATATACATCTATAACATCTGAAGCAATTTCAGCATCAGTTAAGTCAATAAGTAACTTTGTTGCTGAAACTAATCCAATTTCCGTAAAATTGGGATCTAAACCTTTTTCAAATCTGGTGCTAGCTTCCGTTCTTATATGTAGTGTTCTAGAAGTCTTTCTAATATTGAACATATTCCAATTAGCTGCTTCAAGTACAATCGTAGTCGTATCATTTGTTATTTGGCTACCATGTCCGCCCATAATCCCTGCAATGTCTTCTACTCCATTCTTATCTGCTACAACAACCATTTCATTGGTTAATGTATGCTCCTGGTCATCAAGAGTTTTAACTTTCTCTTTTTCCTTAGCTTTTCTAACAATAAGAGTGTGATCTTCTAATTTATCATAGTCATATGCATGAAGAGGTTGACCCTTATCAAGCATAATAAAGTTTGTAACGTCAACAATATTATTGATAGGCCTTACACCTACTGCAGATAATCTTGCTTGTATCCAAAGTGGAGATGGTTTAACCACGAGGTCCTTAATTATTATTGCAGTAAATCTTCTACAGAACTCTTCAGATACCTTGATATCTAAATTTAATTCTAGCTCAGGATTTGAACCAAGTGGTCCCTCATCCAAGTGAGGCTGAACGAAATCTGTTTCTAAAATAGCTGCTAGTTCCTTGGCAATTCCTATATGGGAGAAGCAATCACTTCTGTGGCTAATTGATTTATTTTCAATCTCGAATATTATATCTATAAGTAGTTCACGGATGTCTGTTCCAATATTTATATCATCTTCAAGCACCATTATACCTGTATGTTCATCAGATATACCCAGTTCCTTTGGCGAACAAATCATTCCCTTTGATAAAACACCTGCAACTTCTCGTTCTGCGATTTCTAATACTTCACCTGGCTCTTTTGGATTAAATACTTTCCCTCCAGGTAAACAAACAGCGACTTTAATTCCTTCTTTTACATTGGGTGCTCCACAAATAATCGTATTGGTCTTATTGCCAAGATTTACTTCGCAAACAGATAATTTATCACTTTTGGGATGTTGCTCAACTTTAGTAACCTCTCCAGCATAAATATTCACTAGTTCACCTCTTACTTCAAAAAATTCTTCTACTTCTGCCAAAGCATTTGTCAGTCCTTGTGCAATATCTTCGTTAGTAAATTGGTTTAGGTTAGGAAGATACTTTTCTAACCATTTGAATGAGATATACATATCTAAAATTGTCTTATGAATTTAAGATTACCACTGAAGAAGTGTCGAACATCTTCTATATTTGATTTAAGCATAATTAGCCTCTCTAGTCCAAATCCCCAAGCAAAGCCTGAATATACATTAGGATCTAGTTTGGCCATTTCTAATACTTTCGGGTGAATCATTCCGCAGCCAAGAATTTCTAGCCAACCTGTTTTTTTACAGACATCACATCCATCTCCATTGCATAGTATGCATGTTAGAGAGATCATTCCCCCTGGCTCAACAAATGGAAAGAAGTCAGGTGAAAATAGAATGTCCATATCTTGTTCAAAGAACTCGCTGAAGAATGTTTTGAGTGTTCCTAACATATCTGCAAAAGTAATACCTTTGTCTACATAGATTCCCTCAATTTGAGTAAATGTATGCTCATGTCTTGCATCAGTTGCTTCATTACGAAAAGACCTTCCAGGTACTACTGCTCTTATTGGAGGTTCTTTGGCTGATAGAATCCTATTTTGCATCGAAGAGGTATGTGTAATCGCTATGTGGCCATCTTTAGTCCAGAATGTATCCCAACTATCTCTAGCTGGATGTCCTTCTGGAATATTTACTGTTTGAAAGTTATGATAATCATCATCAACTTCATTTGCATAGACAACCTCAAACCCCATTCTATAAAAAATATCTTCTGCTCTATGCAGCATTTGTGTTAATGGGTGGATTGTACCTTGTCTATTTACTTTCCCAGGTAAAGTTATGTCGATAGCCTCCTCTTTTGATATGTTTTCGAGTTTCTTGAATTGAATATTCTTAGTCTTCTGTTCAAATTCATTAGTAAGGTTTACTCTCAATTTATTTGCTGAACTGCCAAGTTCTTTCTTGGCTTCTTTATCAAGGTTTTTGATATTTTTGAGGATATTTGTAAGTTTAGATTTACGACCAAGTACCTTAGTTTTTAGATCTTCTAAGTCTTTAAGGTCTTGAATTTTGGCTATTTTGTCTTTAGCATCAGTTTCGATCTTATCCAGATCAGCAAGGAGTGTCTTTATATCCTTATTAGCCATTATGTGGTTTATTTAAGAAAAATTATTTAACAGCTTTAACTACTTCAGCAAAAACATCTGCATGATTTAAAGCTAAATCTGCAAGCATTTTTCTGTTTAGTTCGATTTTGTTTGAACTTAAGCTATTAATAAATTTACTATATTTAACGTCATGTGGTTGAAGTCCAGCATTGATTCTTTGGATCCACTGTCTTCTGAATTGACCTGCTCTTTTTCTTCTGTGAGCAAATGAATATTGACCAGCATGTAGTAGAGCTTCTGTAGCTCTTCTGTATAATTTGCTATATGACAGTCGGTATCCTTTTGCTGCTTTAAGTACCTTTTTATGTTTCTGTCTTTTAGTTTGACCTCTTTTAATTCTCATTTTATTTGACCATTAATTTAAGAATCTTGTTAGCTTCTTTTTTACTAGAAAGTGTACTTGTAGACTTCTTTCTAGCTTTTTGAGCTCTAGATTTATTTGCTTTAAGGTGGTTATTACCTTGTTTGTTATATTTAACCTTACCTGTACCGGTAACCTTAAATCTTTTAGCTGTTGCTTTGTGTGTCTTTAGTTTTTTCTTCATCATTAGACTTCTTCTTATTTAAATTTTTTATTGGTCTTACAATTATTGATAAGTTTCTACCTTCAAACTTAGGTTTATCTACTACTTCCTCTATATACCCTTCTAATTCTACTAAAATCTTGTTAATCAATGTTTCCATATTGCTTCTATCTGTTCTACCTTTAGCACGGATAGTTAGCTTTACAGGATGCTTCTTGGCAAGAAATTCAGTTACTTTCTTTACCTTATGTTTTAAATCACCTGTATCTATATATGCCTTGAACCACATTTCTTTTTGGTCTACTCTTTTGCTCTTAGACTCCTTCAGCTTTTTCTCCAATTGATACTTAAACTTTGACCATTCAAGTATTTTAGCTACTGGAGGATTAGCTTGAGGAGAGACTTCAACCAAATCTAGCTCTTTATTTCGAGCTATG
>JAGQLK010000145.1 GCA_020429485.1 Candidatus Dojkabacteria bacterium
GTAATATCTTGAACATTCGCTTCTTTAGTTAATGATTTTAATGATTTTAATTCAAGTTCTTTGAGCAGGTGCTCTGATTCTACTTCACGCACTTCAAGTGGTCCATCTAATCCTGGAGCAACTATAGTTAGATTAATTAGCTCCGGATCTTTATCATAAGCCATCACAAAGTCATACAAAGCAGCTCTCGAGCCAATAATCATTACCTCATCGCCTTGTCTTATTCTATTAAATACTGACTGTAATTTAGCATGAGGATACATACTAGATACAAAATTATCTAGATCCCAATATTTTTTGAAGAGATTATTTACCCCATAACCTACTGTAAGAAGGATTTCATCTGCAGAAAGTTGAGTTAGAGTGTTATCAAATACTTCTTGATTTTCATTTACTATTCTAAACTTATCACCTGATTTCTTGATAAATGCATATTCTTTGTGCTCTATTATTACTGCACCTGCGCCTCTAAGTGTTACAAGCGCATCTTGATATTCAAGTTGGATAAATCTTAGAAAAGTCGCTCTATACTCAAAGTTAAATTCACTACCTTCGAAACCATTATCCTTAAGGTATTTCTCAAATTTACCTTTTTCCCATGGGGACATTTCTTTTCTCTGAGTATTGAGTATGTGTCTAGGAGAACATTTGCCATATGCTATTCCTCCATTGCAAAATTGATTTGGATCGATAAGATGCAAGGTAAACCCATTAAGGTTTATATTATCTGATTTCGCAGCATTAGCTAGCATGATTACAAACATAGGACCTACAGATCCACCGCCAATTACCGCTAGTTTGTCAGTTCTAAGTTTTAGCATAGTGGATTTTATACCAATTTATTCTTGATGCAAATTATTATGGAGGTTATCTTTTCTGAAAAATACCAAAGTAATATACCCTTTTGTATACATCACCAAATGCTTCAGTAAATTCTACTCTAGGCTCTAATTTAACAATATCCATACTTGGAAATAGCTCTCTAAGCTCACTCTCAGTAAACCCTTTTTCTGTAACAATATCGCCTTCAACTTCGAAACGATAACTACCTTCCTCTGGACCTGGGCTATTTTCGACTAAGTCACCAAATGCAGTTTTTTCTCCTTCATACGATTCAAGACCTGCAACGGTATAAAAAACAAAATATGCGCCTGGTTTCATCACTCTTTGTACTTCTGTAGCCATAGTTATTCTATCTTCAGGGACCAAACTATGCATTGTCATCATATCTAGGGCAAATGATACGCTTCCATCATCTAAACTAAGTGGCTCACCTACACTTTGATTTAGAACTGTTATAGCATCCTGTACATTATTTTCCACTATCGAAAACTGCGCTAGTTCTGTAGCAACAGTTGAAAATTCAACACCTACTGCCCTAATAAATCCAGCCTCTTTAACTGCCCAGATACTATTTCTAAAATTACCAGCACCAAGATCAAGAAGTAAAGAATGGTCAATATCATCCAATTCTTCCACTGCTGTCCTAAAAGCTCGCGATGGATGATCTGGAGTAGCATGAGTTGAAGGTAGATTTTTTCTTTCACCATATTCTTTGTTCCATAACTCAATTCTGTATGCTGTTGTATCTGGATTGGATGATTTTTCCGACATTGTGTAATTATTAAATATTGTTAACATTTTATCATTTTCATTGTATATCAGCCACTTCCATATTCTTATATATCCATGGTATAATCGCCGGATATGTCAGAAATAAGATTACACCCACAAAATATAGAAGTAGTAGATGGTGAATTATCACCAACACATCTTCAGCTTGTAGCTGATCATTTAAATAATGAACAGACAACAGGTTTTGTCGCAATACAGCCAGAAATTCTACACCCACTAAACTTAACCAGAGGATTCAAATATTATGACACGCAAACAGATCGAATGATCAATATGAATCTAGGTTGGATGAGAGCTGGTGAAGATTTCGTTAGAAGACCGGCCCAAGCATTGTTTCGAGATTACCTAATGACTGTGGGGCTATATGGAATAATGGGTACTATGTATTACAATCCCCAAACAAGGGAGATAGAAGTTGTTGATACTCAATCACCAATCGGTGGATTATCTTGGGGAGAGGCAAGTGACAAAATGAATAATACCCGTTGGGCCAATGAAGTAATCAGCCCAATGCCTGGGATAGAGTCACCAGACCCTATGGCTATTGTTGCTGTAGATGGTGCATATGGATTTATCTACTCAACGGATAAAGAAGTAGAAATGGCATCACAGTTCGCGCACCTAATGCACCCACAAGTTCTAACACAATATTCATTGCATAATTTACAAGTATTAGAACAATTATTTGATCAAGATCTATTACCTATACAACCAGTTGGAGGTAATAGAGGTATCAACTTTGGTAATAATGCACTATATTATGGAGATTGGAGTTACGCTAAATCACTGAGTGGATTAGATAATACTAGGAGAGATCATGCGCTTGATATAGTAATACAAGCTATAATTGATCCAGATACAGGCCAAGAAACATATCGCGCCGAAAATGGGTTTAATAATACCTGTGGTCATTTAGATCATGGTGAGGAATTAGTTGAAGTTATCGCAGATGAACAGCTAATGTTAACTGCAAGACAAAGTGCTATATGGCAATCTTTAAATAAAGTAATGATGTTTGATCATCAATTTATATGCCATTATCCCAAGCTACTATCAGCCCATCATGCAACAATGGGTGTAAGATCACACAAGACAGCTTTAGCCGAAAGTATACTTGCTTCTGAGAGAGGTAGACAAAATTGGTTCCATCCACAAATACAGACTTTCTTATTTATGTCTGCTTATATTAATCGATTTGCACGTTAATATGTCAGAACAAAGTGAATCCCCATATGGTGATGATTTAGGTAGAGATGTATATCAAATTTCCTGGGATGAAGGAGTTATAGACGCTCTTGCTAGATTTAGTACAGCTATCTCGCCAACTGCAGGTGGATGCCTTATACTCGCTGCAGGACTACAGAGAGTATTACCTGGATCAGTCGTCTCTGTTATCTATGGACATTATGATGGCCAATATGGATCTTTACACGCAGCAGTTAGATTTAATGGACGCTTATATGATGGCTTGGGTAGTAAAACGGAAGAAGAATTTGTTGCTCAGTATAGCGACTTTGGAGAAGTAGCACTATTAGATTTCGAGCAGATAACAGAACAAGAAGCAGAAGCTATTGAACTATGGTTTGATCAAGAAACAGCAGATCAGATTGCACAGATATTCAGCCAGAGGCTTAGTCTATCTTACTAGAACTCTTTTACACCGTTCCAAAGCATTGATACATATCCTCTTCGTTGCATTGAGTATTCTTTAATACCAATCTCTTTAATAAATTCTCGCAATATTTTATGAGTACCTTTTGGATCATCTTT
>JAGQLK010000146.1 GCA_020429485.1 Candidatus Dojkabacteria bacterium
GAAAAGGTAAACAACAACTTTCCAGGTTTCTACTCTTTGCTAAAACTCACAAGAAAAAACTTACAGCAGCATTTATACTGGCTGTGATAGCAATATGGTTTTGGATACTCTACCCGGTCTCTACTGCAGAGCTACCTGTAAGGGGATCTTTTTATAATAGTTCTGTCCACGAGACTTCGTATATCTATGATGAGAATGGTATAGAGCTATTTCGCTTTCAAGGTGATGAGAATAGAAAGTTTGTTGCACTTACAGAAGTACCTGATACCTTAAAATGGAGCATAATCGCATCTGAAGATGGCGGTTTTTATCAGCATCCTGGATTTGATTTTGAGGCGATGCTTAAATGTGTTGTAAGAAGTATATTTACAAGTAATTCATGTGGAGCTAGCACTCTTACACAACAATTGGTTCGAAATACTTTAATGAAGGAAAAATTTGGCAACCAAGCATTTGAAAGAAATAATCCAATCCTCAGCACTGTAAGAAAGATCCGCGAAATGGTAGTCGCTTACCGAGTTGAAAGAGCTTATACCAAAGATGAGATACTTGAGTTGTATATTAACAACGTGCCACTAGGTGGTACCAATATTGGATTTAGCTCTGCATCAGATGCTTATCTAGATAAGGATATTAACGAGTTAAATACTCATGAGAGTATCTTCCTAGTAGCATTACTTCAAAGTCCAACCGGATACAATCCCCTACTTGGAGGTAATGAAGAACTCATGAATTACCGCATGGATTATATCTACAATCGCTTACTATTAAATACTAATACTAATGGACTTTCTGAAGAGGAACTAAATTCTTCTCGCGAAATTGGTCTCAACTTACAACTCAAAACTATTGAACTTAGAGCACCTCATTTTGTGTTCTACACAAAGGACTTTGTCATAAATAAACTAGGTACAGAGACATGGGAACATGGAGGTTTAAGCATTTATACTACTATCGATATAGAACAACAGGAATTCATAGAGGCTGAATTTCAGCAAGGTTTTGAAGAGTTTGGTGAGCCATATGATCTTTATAATGGAGGCTTGCTAATGACCGACCCAAAGACTGGTGAAATCAAAGCAATGATTGGCTCTACAGACTTTTTTGCGGATACACCTCAGATAGCAGGACAGATCAATAACACTCTTCAAAAGTACCAAATGGCTTCAAGCGTAAAACCTTTTACATATTTAACAGCCATTGAAAAAGGATATGGAATGTGGCTCGAAACTCCAGATCTACTGGAAATGGATTTTGGATTTAGAGCATATAACTTCGACGGAATATTTAGGGGGACAATGTTAAGTCGTGAAGCATTAGTCAGATCATACAATATTCCTGCACTTTATGTGCTCCAGCTTGTAGGTGTAGATGAATTCCTCAATACTACAGAGAAATTAGGTATAGATTCGTTACAAGACTATAGAGATGAAGATCTTAAATTGACACTCGGTACAGGTAAAATGAGCTTACTAGAGAATGTGCAGGCCTACACAACAATAGCAAATGAGGGGCGATATCGTGATATAACTCCTGTCACCAAGATTACTTATAGAGAAAATGAGGAACTATTCAACATCAATGATACCGAGTATAGCCAAGTATTTGCAGAACAAGCAATTTATCAGATTAACTGGACACTATGTAATATTGGTGACTTTACTGATCAATATGCGTCTAAGTTTTATCAGATAGATGAAAATGCTCGGATGTGTGGCAAAACAGGTACGTCGGATGGACCAAGAGACCTCATTTCCATAATGTATAATCCTGAAGTTGTACTCGGAATTTGGATGGGAAATAGTGATGGATCCAAGGCAAGTGGAGAAGCCAAAAGTGGCGAGACTGCTCTTCCATTAGCTAATAAGATTATTACAAGTATAAAGGATAACTACACTTTTGAGCCTTTTGTAGAACCAGAAGGCATTATTCATGCACAAGTATGCACAGATACAGGTACTCTCAAAGAGGATGCTGATTGTGTATCACAAGAGAGCGTTTTTACCGCTTTCAATACTCCTCCAAAAGATAAGAGAGAAAGAATATATCTATGTTTAGAAGATAATCTCAGAATAACTAATGTAAATGGACTTGATTCTTCACAGTACAAAAGTATTACTGAACTAAACAAGACTTTAGAAAATCCTATTCATCAAGAAGAATACAATCAGATGTTTTTCATTTATGATCGAGGACCGTACGTTAATCAAGTTGGTAACTCTAATATGTGCAAAGATCGCAAGGCACTAATAACAGAACCTATTGTCACAGAAGCACCTCAATCAAATAATAATAATGGATATGTAGAGAATAATGATGGCTCAGGAAACATAGTTATTTTGAGTCCTCAGAATAACGCAGAAGTTAATGTTGGAGATCCTCTAACAGTCTCATATAAGGTAACACTAGGAAGTGGAAATACTGGTAACAACTATGACTTTAAAATATTCTTTGATGGTTCAGTAGTTCATTCAGAAACTCTAAGCGCGCCAGCCGATATAACAGGTAGCAAGACATTTACTATTCCAAGTAGTATTAACGATGGTCAATGTGTGCTTTATATGGCGTTGTATCACAATAGTAATACAGCAAGCTACAGCAATACCTTAACCTTTCATTGCAATGGACCTAGTATGACAATTACAAATGTAGCTGAGGACCAAGTATTTGCTGGAAGTAATCTTAATGTTTGCGCTACACCATCCGAATCAGTCAGTCAGGTGACCTTTAATATTTCAGGCCAAACTGATTACTGGACAGCTACAGATACCAATGGAAGCAATGGCTGGTGCAACAATTTTGATATTTCAACTATTCCACCTGGTAGATATGTCGTTGAAGCACAAGCAATCTACCAAAACTTTACCATTTATGATGGTGTACCTATAATTATTGAGTAAAATTATTATGAAAATATTGACCAAACTTCAACTATCAATAGTAACAGTACTAAATCTGCTCTCTATCCCACTAATGTTTCTCTTCTTTGTATTATTTGAATTCATTATTCCAGATCCATACTACCCTAATGATATAGAATCCAGAATCAATAGTCTTTTACCTATAGCTTTTGGTTTAGCAATTATTGCTGAGTTGATTTTTTTCTACCTTGTTACAAAGCAAACCAAGATCAAATACTACGTAATCATCTTAGTGATCCAATTAGTAATCCTAACGCCCATTGTGATCTATATATTACAATCAGCCCAGTATATTGGTCAGGTAATGTAAGGATGGCTAACTAATTGATTGAGTTTGTATTCTAATTTATTGTTGTAGGAGGTTCCCAATATGTTATGGTTCGATATTTTTTCT
>JAGQLK010000147.1 GCA_020429485.1 Candidatus Dojkabacteria bacterium
GAAGATATCATATCTGGTTCATATCATTGGCAGATAAATACAGGTAGATACTTGAGCAAAGAGCATTTCATTGAAGAGTTAATAAAAAGTGAATGAGTTTTCTCAAACGACATAGTAAAGATAACATTACATCCAGTAATTATAACGCCAAGCGCCTTGAAGCGGTCATAGAGGTTAATAGGGCCATGACTGGGATAACAAATGAAGATGAGGTCTTATCATTAATTACTAATAAACTAATAAATTTACTAGGAATCTCTTACGCTTCGATCTGGAAATACGAAGAGGAGGATGAGTTATTAAGGCTTAAGAATGTAAATGTTCCAAAGCCAGTAGCTTATCTCATCGAAAAATTTATGGGGAAGTCTATTTCCCAAACGTATTATGATCTAAATGATCCTGAACATAACAAAAACTTAACTGTACAGACTTTTAAAGAAGGAAAGCTTCTGGAAACAAATAAGCTAAGTGATGTCTCATATCCATTAATTTCCGAGAATGCCTCTTTAACAATAGAAAATATACTCCGAATGAAATATGCACTACATATTCCATTAATAGCAGCAAACAAAAAGCTTGGAGTTCTCGGATTAATTTGGAATTCAAAAGAAATTTCCTCTGATGACAAAGACTTAATTATGACTTTTTCTAATCAGATCAGCACTACACTTTATAATACCCAGCTATTTAGCAAGGCCAATAATCAAATTAAACTTTTAGAAGATAAGAATACAGAACTCCAATCCCTCTTCAACCTAACATCAGAAGTATCCAAAACTCTTAACTACGATGAGGTAGCCCAGAGAGCTGTAGACTCTCTACCCCAGAATCAAGATCTGTTAGGAGGAGTGCTAACTACTTATGATCCTAAGACTAAATTGGTTGCTGTTAAAGCTGTCTCACAAAATGCGCTATCTGTTCAGGTTAAGAAAATAGTCGGTGACTTTGAAAAGATCACGATGGATCTTAACGATCCAGCAAATGCTTCCAATCCTACTAATACAGTTATTAATGACAGGAAACCATATTTTAGTAACGAGCTAGCAGAAAGCATTTCCCCTCCTCTACCATCAAAGGTAGTAGGAGCTATCCAAAATGTGGTTAACATAAAGTGTGCTGCAGAATACCCCGTTTTTGTCCGCTCTGAAGTACGAGGAACAATTACATTCTATATCAAGAGCAAATCAAAGGAAGAAATAGATGACAATATGAAGCGTCTACTAAGTACTTTCAGTTTGCAGATTGGTATCGCTTTGGAAAATGCATTACTTTTTGAACAATCACAAAAACAGCAAAGAGAACTAGAAGAGGCTTTAGCCAAATTGAAAGACGCTCGCCAAAGAGAAAGAGATATGATTGATGTAATGGGTCATGAACTACGTACTCCAATTTCTATTGTTAGAAATGCATTACTGATACTTGATGGAGAACATAAGAAAAATGGAGCTATAAGCGAAGAGAAGCTAGACAAATACCTAGACATGGCTATTGAGTCTGTTAGAAGAGAAATAACGTTAATTGAGACCCTACTTGCTTCTACTAAAATCGAGGGTAATAGAATTCAACTCAAATACACTAAAATTGATATGCTTGATGTTGTAGGAGACAGTATCGAAGCACATGAGAGAATTGCTATACAGAAAGGACTCAAGATTAACTACGAAAAACCTGATCATGATATCGAAGCATATGCAGATCGAGTAAGAACACAAGAGGTTATGGATAACTTCCTTAGTAATGCGATTAAGTACACTGCAGAAGGAGAAGTAACTATTCGACTTCATGCAGATGGTGGCATGGCAAGAATTGATATCTCGGATACTGGTATAGGTATTTCGCAAGAAGACTTAGAACATCTCGGAAAGAAATTCTTTAGGGCCAATCAGCTAATGAGAGATGAAGCAACTCAAGTACATCCTGGAGGAACGGGACTTGGATTATACGTCACATTTGAACTTATCAAGGTTATGGGAGGTAGAAAATGGATTAATAGTGAACAAGGCAAAGGATCTACTTTCTCATTTGCCTTACCACTGTATCAAGGTCAAGCTGACAAGGAATTTGATCAGACATTTATGTCTAATGAGAAGCATTAGTCACCGTCAGTACAAGCTTCTTCGAAGAAAAATGTGAAGCCGGGGTCATTAAGATTATCGAAACAGTTATCATTATCCGCTACTAATTCACTCATCACCGTTGCAATAAGAGGTCTTGCAAAAAAGATTATCAATAACCCAATAAACCATCTTACAGCCATCCTTCTTGCTTCTGCTATTCTCTCTTGTTCTCCATTACTCAAGTAGTACATCCAGCCTATTCTTAGCAAGAAGATCATAAAGATAACTCCAGTAAAACCCCACATGAAGTAAATCACTCTAACTACAACAAACTCTATAACTTGAAATGTTGGAGGAGGACAATCCGAAGAAGGCGCCAAATCAGGGTCATTACACGGATCGACTATCTGTGCATGTACAGTTGGTGCTGCTATGTATGTATGTCTAGCAATTAACACCGGTGAGGTGACAAATAAAAATACTAAACAAATTGCAAAAATTTTATTTAACATAATCGTTTATGGTTGGTTACCACCTTGTAGTGGCTCTACACAATTTTTACCGTCTCCAGTTAAACCAGAGATCTCAGCAACTGCTTTGATGTCAGTAGTATCTAATACACCATCATCATTAATATCTGTTAATCTTCTAGATGCTTGTGCTTGATAGATTTCTTCACAGAACTGACACACATTTAGGTTACCATCTTGCCTACATGATTGACATCCAACACTGTTAGGAGCAGATACACATGTCTGAAATAATTCTGGTTCTGGAACCCCTACTCCAAAGAAAACAAACACTAATACGATACCAATTATTGCAATTAACATAGCTGCAATACCAAAGAAAATAGCCTTGATAGCCTTCTGTGCTTCTTCTATCTCACCAGGATCACCTTGTGATCGAATATATTTGAAAGCAGCAATTAACGCATATACAACTGCGACTAATACTAAAAATCCAATAGCAATAAATAAAGCTAATTGAATTCTGCTGACCACAAAACTTACTACCCCACTTCCACTTGGACCGAATAGATCAAAGATATTCTGAATCTCTTGAGGGAATAAAGTATTGTTATTCTGTGCGCTTACATTAACGCTAAGGAGTGCTGTGAACATAAATGTAAGAATTAGTATAGCTAGTTTTCTCATATTGTCTATTTAATGCAGTTTTAAACTCTGTTTCTTAATTATAAATTACCTACAAGCTGATTGAAAGGCTTTTTTCTATGGCTAA
>JAGQLK010000148.1 GCA_020429485.1 Candidatus Dojkabacteria bacterium
GATAGAATTTTTGATTACGTGATATCTTCTCGTATGAGATAATTATTAAATATCAATTAGATTTACCTTAATGTTTGACTACACAATAAGAACCATTATCGAATATTCGATTTATTTTGTTCCTAACTTTTTACTCCATTTATCAGCAATTATTTTTGCTTTGCTGAAGTACAGCGAGCATGAGGCATTTGCAAAAAAGATGATAGCAGTTTCATCATCATTCTTAGTAGTAGAAGTAATATCATTCATACTCCAACTATCTACTGTATATTATTTAAGCAACTTCTATAGTTACGGCACAAGTTTCGAGATCGTACGAGTAGTAATGTATTGCCTAAGTTGCTTAAGAATTTTGATCTGGATCCTAATGCTCTACTGGGTATGGCAATCTGTTATCAAAGCCAAGAAAAAATCAAAATAATCTTTTAATCTATAGAGCCTATCCCTGCCTTAGCTCATAAACTCTAACTGAAGTAATAGCAGGGCATTCTTTAGCTAACTCAATAGCTTTTTCCATTGATTCTACTTCAATAATTGAGATACCAGTAAGCGCATTAACATCCCATGCAAGATCATTAACTGTCTCAGATGTCACTTCTTTACCTGTTCCAAAGCCAATATTATCTCCTTCATTTTGGAATTCAGCTATCATCTCAAACCATTTATTCCATTCAGACATAACTTCTTCTGTTGGACTTTCAAAACCAACATGTAACAATACAAACTTTTTCATGATATATTTGTGTAAATTAAACTAGCTTACGTTAACATAGTTATTGAAATGAAGAAAGATCGCTATCGCTTTAATGCCACATTCTTAATTGATGCAGATACACCCACTAGGATAGCAATACTTAAACGCTCTCAGAATAAAGCATACGCTGCTGGTTTCTGCACAGGAATTGGCGGTGGAATAGGGGACATACCAGGATTAGAAAACGAAACAATTGTAGAAAGTGCTTACAGAGAATTAGAAGAAGAGACTATGGGAGAGATTACAGAAGAAAATATTCAAGTATATGAATTTGCTAGGTGTAAATACAATTCAGGAGTAATTATTCATTACTTATGGGGTATCTATAATCTAGATAATCTGCCTCAAATAGATCCAGAGGATGGTGAACTAGTTGCTTATCCAATAGATGAAATATTTAATGGAAATGAGTTTATTCCATCTGCCAAAGCGATATTGGAGGAATGGATTAAACGAAGACTCACTACTGAAGCACAATATACTATTGAGGTTGAGGAAACTGGAGAGGATAGATCTGTGAAGACAATAAATGTAGTTAATCTACTTGAAGGATTGCACTAAGAGTATTTAATTATTCATAATAATGTTGTAATCTTAAGCTATATATAATCGAAGAGTTGATATACATGAGTATCACCAATAAGCTAAAGACAACTGCAATAATTGGGTTTGCTACACTAAGTATTGTACTACCAAGTGCATATTATTTTTGTGCTCTTAGAACACTTCACGCATTAGCAGAATATGATATATATGACTTACCATTTTTCACTAGTCTTCTATTAGAGCATAGACTGTTTATGTCTATAGTATTTTTTCTTATGTTTATTACTGTTGGTTCTTATTTCGAAGGGTCAGTTAAGAGAAAAAATTTTAAAAATCAGAAATTATTAGATTTAAGCTTTCTGATATTCGGAGTACTATTAGCATTTATGATAATTATGCTTTTGATCACATTAAGACTAACCCAGTACACGCTATCAATTTAATTACTTTTCATATAGCTCTATCAATCTTCCTTCTATATCCCTAAGGAAAGCTGACCTTCCCCAATAATATTCTTTTGGATGATTTTCTATTTTCATTCCCTTTTCAATAAGACCTGATACTATTTCATCAAGATCAGATACCTTGTATTCCATATGATCTTCATTTGCAGGCATACCAGCCTCATGCTTCATTTGACGATGCAAGAATGTTTTGAACCCATCTACTTCAAATAATGCTGTATTTTCTGATTTATCAATTGGTTGTTGTTCAAATAGGTTCACATAGAATTGAGTAGATGCTTCTAAATCCTCAACAAATAAAGTAACTCCAGTAGCCTTCATAATATGTTTAAAACTAAACTAAAATTTATGTATACTCAATTATAGTAATAATTATTATGCCAGAAAAGAAAATACAAACTATAGATGAATATATTGCTCAATACCCGGCAGATGTTCAGACAATACTTCAGAAAATCAGACATACGATTGCAGAAGCAGCCCCAGATGCCACAGAGAAAATCTCGTATGGTATACCAACATTCTTCTTTAACAAAAACCTTGTACATTTTGGAGCTTGGAAAAAGCATATTGGTTTTTATCCTGCATCGTCAGGTGTAAGTAAATTTGAGAAAGAATTAGCTGAATACAGCTACGCAAAAGGCTCTATACAATTCCCTTTGGATAAGCCTATACCGTATAAATTAATAGAAAAAATCGTTAAGTTCAGGGTAAAAGAAAATACAAATTAAAAATTTTATTATTCTACTATGCAAATAAAAAAAACAACTCTTTATCAGATTTTTGGTATTATAGTGGTCATGTCTTTATTAGTAATCGCATATATGTTTTTTAGTTCAAATCAAACAGGTACAAGTAATAGTAACCAGGACTCTAGCCAATTTTCTACCGTTAATGCTCAGCAATTTGATGAGCAGGTATCAGAGGATAATGCAGTATTATTAGACGTAAGAACAGCTGAAGAATATAGTCTGGGTCGAATCCCAGGTGCAATCAATATTGATTACTACTCAAATGATTTCCAAGCACAAATAGCTGAACTTGATAGAGAAGGGAACTATAAGATCTACTGCAACTCAGGCAATAGATCTTCAAGCGCACTAGAGCTTATGAAGTCCCTTGGCTTCACAAATGTTACCGAACTAGCCGGAGGTATTCAATCTTGGGCTGGACAAGGATATGAGGTCTGCACTAATTGCTAGACTCACTTTCAATTCTTGTTTTTAATTCCTGCATTTTGTCCATAAATGCAACATCAAGATCTATATTCAATTCTGAGGCAATAACCATTAATGACCATAAACAGTCTGATAGTTCATGTTTGATATCCTCATCCAGATTACCTTTATAACCTCTGAAATTTGATTTCGCCATTAACATTTTCATAAGATCACCCATATCCCCAACCAAACCTTGACCATATTCTAGGTACGTCCATTCATTTTCTCCCTTGTTCTTATTTATCAGTCTATATTTTTCTTGTATATCCCTAGCTAATTTTTCCATTTCTTTAT
>JAGQLK010000149.1 GCA_020429485.1 Candidatus Dojkabacteria bacterium
CATCTTGCTGCATAATATTCAACCTAGGTACTATCCCATGCAACGCTCCCATTAGAAATCCACTGCATTCTTGAGACATACGCCTACGAGCAGGGCACATATATGTTTTACCTTCTCCTTCTTCAATTCTCATGTCTTTTATTGCATCACGAGCAATACCAGATGAGCTTGCAGGATCTAAGATGCCCTCTACTGGATCTTTAAAACCTTTCATAATAATCTTTCCATAAGGAGGAATACGAACTAGATCGAAACCCAGGTCCGCCTGTGCCTGCATTAAATAGTTTACATCAATCGCTGAAACAGCCATCGAAGTAGCCCTTGCACTTATATAATCATAGACATAGCTCAATCCATGCAGATATGGCACCGTTTTTGCACCGGTTTCTATGCCACTTTTGATTATTGATCCTGTCCGGATACTTTCTACAGTTCTTGCCGCACTGATTTTGGAATGGAACGCAGAATTATAATTGATACGATTAACTAATTCAGCCAAGAAATCACTTTGCTGCAATTCTGGATAATAGTACACTTCTGATCCTGGCATTGAATTTCTATTCATCATTTCACTCCAGGATTCCAAAAGAGAAGCATTTAAGGCAAGACCCATCTGGCTACCGATGGTTTGCACGAATCTTAACTCTGAATCAATACCTTCTAAAAAACTATCAGGCATTGGTTGGTGGATTAAAAATTCTCTTGCCCCTTCTGAGACTCGAAGTAAATGGTATGCCCAAAAGATATTTGTTACATCTGCGACATCTTGAAAATATTGCTCAGGCGTTACTGTGGGTTGTGGTCTAAACCTTGCTGTTACTCTTTGAAATAGTTGCGAAAATTTGCCGTTACTCATCATAATTTTTTGAGCGAATTATACCAGATTTAGATATATTCACTAAATATTTAGAACTGATTCTTCTGCAAAATTTCTCATAGCATTTAAGTTTGCAAGCCCTTGATCTGTGATACTTATTGGAGCTCCTACCACCGCAACACCACTTAATCTCAAATCTTCTCTCAGTTGAAATCGATTCACTTCAAACGCAAGTTTTTCATGAGCTCTTGCGACAATAACAGGACTTACAAAATGCATACTAGTTGGTGTAATTAAAGACCCAGTTCTCTCGCTGTTTCCCCATTGTTTATACATCACTAATTGTATACCTAGATCTATTAGTCCAAGTTGATCCAACATATTTGGACTATATCCCTTACCTTTCTGAAATCGTGTTATTCTATTAAATTCAATAATTGATGCTGCATTTGGATTATATCCTTGGGGCTCATAAGCGTCACTCCCTACCTCAACTCCGCCTGCAGTAACCGCTACAACTCTTACAAACTCAGCAGAGACATCATCCATATTCATAGCTCTCGATATAGCCAACCAATCGGTCATACCATCATAACAGTAAGGAAATTTCTCGGTCATAGGGAAAGTTCTTTGCCAGAGAGCAGTTAGATAACGCTGATCAGTTGCTACCCATCTTTCACCAAGTGTAGTTGGAATAAAAACACCATCGCCCTGAACATCTAGAGTCATATTCAACTCTGGTACAAAATCTCCAAATGAATAAATTGTTGGTTCACCTCTTGTTTCTGACATATGCCGATTATAACAGAATATGTCAAGATTAAACTTGAACTAAGAAATAATAACCCGTTAGAATAAATAGTCATTTATTTTACTCAATTGCATCTATGTCCCAGAAATCTATTTTACTCAAAACACTTGCTACTTTGGCATTTGTGTTAATATTAGCTGGGTGCTCTACTACAACTACTTCAAGTACTGAAGAAGAAGTAGAAAGCATTTGGCAAGATTCTAATTCTAATCAATCAGTTTTAAGTATGTCAGATATACAACAACGTGAATCAGAAGATTCAACAGTCGACGAAACTCCAAAAGAAAATCAGATAGTTTTATTTGAAACTTCACTTGGAGATATCAAAATCGAAGTATTCAATTCAACAATGCCGATAACAGGCAATAATTTTACAAAGTTAGTAGAAGAAGGATTCTATGATGACGTGATTTTTCATAGAGTAATTCCAAATTTCATGGCTCAAGGAGGAGATCCTACAGGCACAGGTTCAGGCGGTCCCGGTTACACAATTCCAGATGAATTTTCTGATGATAATAATAATGAACGAGGAACACTCTCAATGGCAAATGCTGGACCGAATACAGGCGGTAGCCAATTCTTTATCAATGTAGTAGATAATGGATATCTAAATGGTGCACATCCAGTATTTGGGAAAGTTATCGAAGGCATGGATATTGTCGACAAGATAGTAAATGTAGAAACTGGCCCAGGAGATAGGCCACTAGAAGACATAGTAATCAAGAAAGCCACCATAGTTACCGACTAATCTGACGACAACTTCGTCATCAAAGAAATACTCAAAAGGCTTGCATGACAAGCCTTTTTTGCGCTATCATATCACCAATGATATTTATTACGTTACTTAAATGGATTTAACTAAATACTTTAATTTACTGGGTTTAAGAGAAGAACATTATAAAGTTTATCTTGCAAATCTAGAGTGGGGGACAACCAGCATTACTAATATTGCTAGAAAATCTGGCATTCCTAGAACAACAATTTATTTATTAATTAAAGACTTACTTAAACTAGGGCTAGTAACCCAAAGCATGAAGCAGGGTAATAAGATGTATACTCCTGCTGACCCAGATTATCTAGTTATGCTACTAGAAAAGCAAAAGCTAGAAATCGATAATTCTATTTCAAATTTAAATGCAAACATGAACGAATTAAAAGCAATGCAAACAAAAAAAGGCAAAAAGCCTAAGGTTGAGTATTTAGAAGGTTCAGAAGGTATTATGCAAGCTTATGAACGTTCTTTAGAAGCCGAGGAAATATTAATCCAGTGCTTCACACAAGATTATAAATCTGTAGTGTCAGATAAATTCTTTGATAGTTATTTTGAAAGATTTTTTAGTTCAGATACAAAATCTAAAGAGTTATTGACTTTAGGTGATGATGAATACTGCAGTAAATACGGCTCTTCAAAGAATTTACAGCTAATGGTGCCAACACCAGGTAGCAATGAAACCGATATGATGATCTATGGAAATACAGTTATCTTTGTATCTTTTAACAAGGATAATCCATACTCATTGATTATTGAAGATGAAGATATAGCTAATAGCAT
>JAGQLK010000014.1 GCA_020429485.1 Candidatus Dojkabacteria bacterium
ATGCTGGAAAAAATAAAAAGAAAATATATTTACGAATAGTATAGTGATTTTCACCTGCGTGTTTCTTGGTGAAAAAATAATGTCCTTCAGCGAATACTACCTCTAATAAAGCACCTACACCGAACATAGTTAAAAATAAAAGTAGATTCTTGAATTCTTCCATTTAATGAAAATAACTTATACTCAAAGTTACCATGTTTGAAAATTTAACTCAATAAGCTATTATGAACACATATGTTTAGAAATTTATTATGAAAGGAATTATCGCAGCTGCCGGCAGAGGAACTAGACTTTATCCAATTGGTATAACTACTTCCAAGACATTAGTCAAAATTTTGAATAAATCAATCATCGAATGGAGCATCGATGCACTCAAACAAAATGGAATTAATGAAGTAATAATTATCATTAGTGCCGATGAGTTTGGAGAGCAGGTTAGAAATCATCTAGAGAATGCTAATATCGATGGTGTTAACTTACAATTCGCTACTCAGAAAGAACAGTTAGGAACTGCTCATGTCTTCCAGATGGCAAAAGAACTAGTGGATGAAGGTGAAGATTTTGTAGCACTTTATGGAGATGATCTGTATGGACCAGATAATATCAGAGCTTTATTAGAACATGAATTAGCAATTATTGGAAAGAAAGTCACCGATCCTGAAAAATGGGGAATTTTACAACATGATGAACAAGGCAATCTAATTAAACTTGTTGAAAAGCCCAAAGAAATGATTGGTGATCTAGCACATATTGGCTGCATGAAATTGAACGCAAGAATTTTTGATTTCTTTGACCAGTTAGAAATGACAGAAAGAAGAGAATATGAGTTAACAGACTCAATTACTATGCTTGCCAACGAAAGACCAGTTAAAGTCATAGAGGCTGTAGATTACTGGTTACCAGTAGGGTATCCTTGGCATATATTAGATGCTACAGAAGTTCTAGCACCAAAAGTCGAATCCAAGATAGAAGGCGAAGTCGAACAAAATGTAGTAGTTAAAGGTAAATTAATTTTACCTGCTTCCAGCAAAATCTTAGCGAATACTTATATTGATGGTAATTTAATTGTTGGCGAAAATACTACAATAGGTCCAAACGTAATGATCAGAGGTGACGTAGTTATAGGCAATGATTGTTGGATCAAATTCAATTCCGAAATAAAAAATACTGTAATCGGTGATTCTTGCAAAATACACTCAGGTTATATTGGCGACAGCATATTTGGAAATCATATAAACTTTCCAACTTCTATCGCAGGTAGCTATTTAGGTAGCTTTCCAGTAGCAAGAGTAGGAAGCGACCCTGAAGAAAATACTAACGTAAAAACACTAGTTAAAAATAACTATGTAAATACATCCAGACACAAATTTGGAGCAGTAATAGGAGATAGTGTTCAAATAGGAATCAATACAGTAATTTTTCCAGGTATTAAAATCTGGCCAGGTGCTGTAACTTCACCAAATGAAGTCGTTAAGAACGATATTGTTAATAAGTGGGTTTAGGTATTAAGCTCTATTAAAGGAACAATTGTATCCAGCATATGTTGATTACCAATAACCATTTGTTCTAATTCTTTACCTATGTCTTTCTTCCAGATTTTTGCCCCAGCTTCTGTAGCCAAAATCATACCTGCTGCAGTATCTAATAATTCACTCTCATGACGATAAGGGTTAACAAATGCACCAAACATTCCTTGTGCTAACCAAGCAAGAGAAAGTGCACCGCTACCTATCATTCGTACACGATAATATTTTTGAATTAACTGAATAACTGATTGGGAAAGAAAATTTTTATGCTGCTCCCAATCATATCTGTGTGAGGTAAGATCTAATGCAAGCTGTACTTTTAGTGGGTCGGCTTCTGCAGTGATCGCCAACTTTTTACCATTAAGATAAGCACCACCATCTAGATATGCACTATACATCTGATCAGCACTGGGATTATATATTATACCTAGTACAGGTGACCTGTCTTCCTTCCTTACTAATGCAATCGAAATACACCACAAAGGGACATTGTTCTTAAACCATTTCGTTCCATCTATAGGATCAACAAACCACATATATTCGGCTTGCTTTGTAAGTTCTGGATTTTCTTCTCCTTGAAAGCCTGTGTTTGGATAATTCTTCTCAACAAATTCAAATATAGCTCTTTCGAGTTCTTGATCAAAGTTGGTTGAAACATCAGCTCCATGATCATACTCTTTAGCAATTACCATCTGATTAACATTGTTATAAACATTTTGACCTAAAGGTCTAATCAGTTTAGTAATGCTCTCAGTTGCACTATTTAGATCTATCATTTTAGTTTGCTTCTAAACTCATCTCTATTTGTTTCAGAAATGTCAAAATTATTATCTTTGACTTCATAATCTTGCTTCAATCTAACAAACTTGTTTTCCTCTACATCTTTATCTAATAATACTCCTGATCCAATGAAGCAATTGCTTGCGATTTTCACTCCTGGCATCAACATTGCACCTACACCAACTCTTACATTTGAGCCAATGATATTACCTAGCTTGTTTAGCCCAGAGCTTAGACGTTCTCCTTTGATATTTACTGAGATATCTTGTTCATCAAGTCTTAAATTTGCTGTTAAAGAATGTGAGCCAAAAGATACATCGTTTTCAATAATTGAATCCCCAATGTAATTTTTATGTGTCCATACATTATCTAGCCAGTAGGAACGAGTTACTTCGGTGCTATATCCTACAATGCAATCATTGCCGAGCATAGATCCTCTGACTAAAGCGTTATTTCCAATGATGCAGTTTTTGCCGATATAAGCTGGCCCTGAAACTACTGCATTATCAAATATCTTTGTACCTGATTCTATAATTACATTTCCTCTGATAACCGCTGTATCACTTATTTTTACATCATCAGCAATAATCTGCCCATCGATTTGGTCAAGAAAGAAGTTCATGACATCTAATACATGCCAAGGATATTTTATTGTTACCCATTTACCTCTGTAGTCAAGCATTACAAACTCGATATCAGATTGCATCATATTTGTCAGTGCAACCTCATAGACATCATCTGATTCACTCTGTGCTTGAGACATATATTCCCTTAACTGACCAACACTAGCAAAGTAATCAAATACAATTCTTACATATTTTGAGGGTTCATTCCCTTCACCAGGCTTTTCGTAAACTGCTTTAACAAAGTTATTATCATCTAGAACTAAATATCCTCCAGGAAAGTATTTCTCAGTCATAAATCCTGTTAGAAGAGATTGTTTTTTCTCACGTAGTCCAGAAAGCATTTCTGCGAATTGCTCAAAAAGTGTATCTTCGAAATAATCATTCATATTCAAGATAAGCAAATCATCCTCATCAGCAAAATTCTCAAGTCCTGTATTTGCTGCACCAGCCATACCATCACCAACTTGTTGCTTAACTTCAATATCGCCTTCTATTTCTTTAACAATTTCAGAAATAATTTCGGTATTAGTCTCATTACCAATAATTACTGTTTTATGTGGTTTGAGAAACCTAATAAATTTCTCAACTTGTATTTTGGGCACTTCTTTTCCAAGGAATTTATAGAGGTTCTTTTCTTTAAGGGGGGCGAATCTACTGCTGCTTCCACCAGCTAGTATAATGAGGTTGAGGTTACTCATTTTTAGTAAGTGATTAATTTATATAAAAGTCTACCAAGTTTTTGTGCATCATGTCGAACTAGACTCCTAGCAAGCGAATCACCTTTTACCTTTTTAACACGCTCTTTACTAATAATATCTTCTCTTACAACTTCAGTGTACTTATCGTCATCAATATCATCTTGGATTGGAGACTCACCTGATTTCTTATACCACTCAATAATATTGGATTCTATCTCTCCATTATTCACTACTACATAGTCAGGTCTTCTACCAGTATACTTTTCAATTTCATTAACGGTATCACTAGCAGTCATACCACGAGTTTCTCCATTTTCAGTCATCAAGTTAGTTATAAATATGATCTTTGCTTTCGAATCTTTAATTGCTTGAGCAATTCCATCGACCACCACATTAGCTAACACAGAAGTGTATAAGTCTCCAGGACCAATTGTAATGTATTCAGCCTCTAAGATTGCTTTTATAGCATCTTCGTTAGCTTTCACATTAGGCTCCAAATATAGATTTTTAATTCTTTCTTTTCTATCAACTTCCGGTACATCAATATACTGTTCACCTTTGACTACGTCACCATTCTCATATTCTGCAATCAGTACTGCCTGTTCAAATGTCACTGGATAAAGATTGCCTTTACAATCAAATAGCTTACTTACAAAATTTATCGCTTCTTTTTCACTACCGGTAATATCAGACATAGCCATCATTATTAGGTTCCCAACTGTATGATCCGTTAGACCTTCTCCTTGATGAAATCTATATGTAAACAATTCTCTGAATTTACCATTGCCACTTCCAGCCAATGCAATAATTGACTTTCTTACATCATTGAAAGGTAATAAGCCAAATTCATCTCTAATTACTTTTGCAGTTCCACCATCATCGCTCATTTGAACGACAACACTTAAATCTAAATCATCATATATTTTTAGTCCTGATAATACTGATATAGAACCAGTTCCTCCTCCAATATGTGTTACTTTAACTTTATTCATATTATTTATGCTAAAAAAATCCAGACATACACCTGCCTGGGATAAATACATAAGAAAAACGTAAACATATAAATTAGCTTACAAATTTACAAAATTTTTATGCTATCATAAGTCATGGATACACAAATCAGAGGAGACAAAAATAACCCATATCATCTATCGGTCGGAATAGTTGTTAGAGAGGGGGATAGCGTATACTTAGTTAAGCATCCTATCGAAGGATATAAACTTCCAAGTGAAACTGTACATCTCTCAGAATCAATAGATGAAGCTATTAAGAGAGGTGCACAAGAAGAACTAGGTTTTATCGTAGAAACAAATAGATATCTGGGGTGTGTCATTTCCACTTTTACTAGGGAAGATGAAACACCGATAGAGAAGTGCACTTTATTCTTCGAAAGTGAAGTGATACGTAATGTTGAAAAAGATCTCGAAGCAGATGAAATAGAACAGCAAATTAAGCAATATAGTATTGCTGATGCATTAGCTCTTCTTACAGAACATAGACCAAACGAAGCTCCTATTCTTACAAGATTATAGTCCTAATCTATTTCCAAGCTGATCCAAATCATCATTAACAAGAAATCTAACTTGGACACCAGCATCATATGCACTTTTTAAGGTTAAGAATTCCAACACTTGTCTATGTCCCATCGTACTTACTAAATAATCTTGATTAATACTGGGGCCATCATGAGTTTGCTCAATCTTTTCGGGCTCAGACAAGACTCTTTGTGACAACCTACTATATAAATGTAAAACCATCGGATCCGGAGGCAATATATAAATTAGTTGAAAGTCAGCGGGATAATTCAACCTATGCATATTTTGAGCAAATTGAACCAAAGTTGCAGGATTTTGTTCTACTACAACTAAATCTGATTGTGTTAAACAACTATCTAATTCTTGTACTGTCTGACCATAGTAGCCTCTCCCTGGCTTGAAATCACTAGTTAATAAGTCTGCGGGATTAATGCGCCTGAAATCCTCATTACTCATAAAGAAATAATCTTCTCCATGAACTTCATTACCTCTCGGGTCTCTAGTTGTTGTATTAATGAATTTAGTCATGCCCATACCATGTATCATTGCGTCCATCGTAGTTCCTTTCCCTACAGCACCAGGTCCAGCAATACCAAATACAGTTGGACCAGTAATGCTATTCATCCCGGCAGTAATGCTCTCAAGTTCGTAGGGAGAAGGAGTTTGGGCTCTAAGGAATCCAGCCATTTCTACTATTCCATTTGACCAGGCATGAGCCATCTCCACCAGGAAATGGTGATCCAGATCAGGCCTATATACAGGACTATATGAATATCCATTTTGTTCAGGCGACCATTCATTCTGCCATACAGAACTTAATACTTCACTCACAAATTATCATTAATAACTATATAGGGCAGAATTTTACTTCACAGTGACGCTTTTTGCCAAATTTCTTGGCTTATCTGGATCAAATCCACGCTCTGTAGCTATGTAATACGCTAATACCTGGCATGGAATTACATTGGCAATCTTCGCTGCACTAATACCAGATACTGTTGGCAGTTCAATAAACTCATCAAATAGTTCGTTATTCTCTGTTCCTATTCCTATTACATAAGCTCCTCTTGCTTTTACCTCAGCTGTCGCTCCGATCATGTACTCTCTATCTTGATCATCATCTACAAAAGAAATAACTGGTGTACCTTTTTCTATAAGTGCAATCACCCCATGTTTGAGTTCTCCAGCAGCAAATCCTTCTGCATGCATATAACTAGCCTCTTTAATATTTAGAGCACCTAGTAAGGCCACTTGATAGTTTGCTCCTTTCCCAAGTAAAAAAGCATGTTTCTTGGATTTAATTTTCTTTGCGATCTTTTTTATATCTCTAAGAAAATCGTCAGATAAGTACTCTTTCAAATAATCTGTTAATCTCATAACACTATCTTTGGCAATATTATGTTGCCCAATTATGCTATTCGCTAATAAATATCCAAAAGCTACTTGTGCTGTTCCCGACTTCGTGGATAATACACATATCTCGGGACCAGTTCTACTGTAAAATGGATAATCTGAGATACGGCTTGTGGTTGATCCAATCATATTGACTGTACTTGCAATCTTTATTTTTTTATCAATTAGCTCAATTGCTTCCAAATTATCAGCTGTTTCTCCGCTCTGACTGATAACTACCAGTAAATCATTATCTTCAATTAGTTGCAGATAACTATTTATCTCATAGGGTCTTAATCCTAGTGCCTTAACTCCTGCAATGCTCCTTAAGAGATACGCAACCTGGTCAGCAGCATAAAAAGCACCTCCAGAACCAAGTACAAATATATTTTTGGCTTTTTTGGCAGCTTTAACCAAATCATGGAATTCTTCTTCGGTGTAGTTTACAGAAGAAAAAAGCGTATCTTTCTGCTCTAGAATTTCTTTAAGCATATAGTGATCAAAACCTTCTTTACTTACTTCAACTGCATCATGATCTAGTTTATTTTTTTTGAGTTTCAATTTTTTCAACGACTCTAGTTCAAAAAGACTTAAGTCATTATCTTGATAATCGATCATTTGCATATTTTCTACGAAAACTACTTCATCTGTTTTATCTGCGAAAGAAAGAGCATCTGAAGCAAAGAATACTTCATTCTGGCCAAGGCCAATTACTAGTGGAGATCCATTTCGAACTGCAATAATTCTATTATCTGCAGTAAGCAGAATGATCGTATTTCTTCCATTAAGTTTTAAGAATGCATTTCTTACTGCTAAAAACAGTTCTTGTTCAGTTAACAACTCCTGCTCAATTAGCTTAACAATGACTTCTGTATCGGTCTGGGTTTTAAATTTATAGCCATCTGACTCAAGTTGCTTCTTTAAGTCTTGATAATTTTCTACAATTCCATTTTGAGCCAGTACAAAGCTATTATCATTTGAAAAATGTGGATGCGCATTAAGCTCGGTAACACCTCCATGAGTCGCCCAGCGTGTATGCCCAATACCTATATGAGACTCTGGCAATTTCTTAATATCTTGTAGATTTCCTATTGCTCCAATTTTTTTAGAAACTAGAATATCTTTTGAATCATCTTTACCGATTACCGCCACACCCCACGAATCATATCCTCTATACTCTAAACGTTTTAGCCCTGTTAATATTGTTTCTGCAGCGTCAGCATCACCACAATAGCCAAAAATACCACACATAATTGATACTTTAACAATTAATAAATATTCAGAAAACCAAGGACTAACCTTAGTTAATTTATTCGGAGAGATGTCTATTTTGAATTGAATTTTATGCAAATATTACTACTTGTTTTCATTCAACCCCTGAGTAACTAATAGATAACTTGATAAGTTATAGAGAAGTTCTGGACGCACCCGCTGATAATTCGATAACGTCCCCCTCGTTTTCCTCTTATTACTTTTAAAAAGAGGAACCATACGCTTAAGAAATTTGTTTATACCTCCTATTTATTAAATTTAAATATCTCTCGACTAATAGAGAACGAAGGTGCAAATATTTATCACAGAAAATGCTTAAGAAGGGGAGTATTGGGCTTGTAATTTATTGTTTACAGCTGCCATAAGTAATTGATCATCTCTATTTACACGCTGATCTTCAGACTGTGAATTCGAAGATGCTCTGCTATAAAGAACTCTATCGCACATGTTATTCCGAAGTGTGTCATATAACCACATGGAGTCATAATAACGAGAGAGCAAATTATACAACGGGAAATGTTTCCAACCCCTACTTGCACTAATTACAAATCCATTATCAGCAGATACATCATCCAGCACAGTAAGCAGACGTCTATTGGCATAAAGAATTCCTGTCTTTGCAGTAAATATCAGTGAGCCAATCATTGTGTCATAATCAGCTTCTTGTTCTTCAACAGCTCTCTGTACCCAATTTAGAATAGCTAGCACAGAGTCCTTGTATATTGAAGCAAAAGCTGGATTATATTCATTGGACGTAACAATACTAAGATCGATCTCCAACCCATCTGGACCTTCTACAATTGCATCTGTAAGAATAGTTAACATCTCTGCACTCAACACTTCTTCATATGTCTCATCACCCCATAAAGGTCTTCGATCTTCCACACCTAAATGATTTCTTTCATGGTGATCTATCATTACTAAGCCATTGAATGCCTCTTCTTCTGTTTCATACATTTCTGTAACAGAAATGTCTACTCCGATGTGATCATTTAAATGATACCCCGCTCGATCTCGTCTTCCTTCAAGTGGTAAAAAAAATCGATTGGTTTTATAGTACCTTTCACGATCTGCAAATTGTGGATATCGTTGATTGATAAATTGGTTCATCAAGTTAACTCTATCTGATGCAGCATTTTCCATATCTGCTAGCAAAGAAAACACTTCATCTTGGAAATTATCATCGTATTCTACCTCCATTGCCAATGCCATCTGGCATAAACGTACATAATCCAAACATGCAAGATAGTATCTCTCAGCTTCATTAGGTCCGCCTATTACATTACCTGATCTACTTGACCTACGGCTTAGATTCTCAGCTCTCCTTGTATCAATCAAAGCTAATCCGTGATTATTAATATCATTTACAACATCTAGGATATAGGCGTTTAAAGTACGAACACCACCTTCTTGGGAATAGAGTAGATCTTCTCGCATCCATGGAAAATCTTCTAATATTTGCCTTACTGCATCTTCTGGTGTTTGAATTCTTTCGATCTGATTAATACCACTCGATTCAAAATCCAACAATTCATCATCGACCATAGAAACTACCAGCTCATTTGTATCTACTACGTGAGTGATATAGTTACCATGTGTTCCTGGAAATTCAACAGTTGCACCAAAAGGTACTACAAAATCTACATTATCGTGAGACTGACCACTTTTCCAATGGATTCTACCTATAACGTGTACTCCATCATCATCGTCTGCTAAATTGAACTCAGCATTTTCACCTTGTCTAGTTACAAAAGCGAGTGTATCTGTTTGAGTACTTGCTACTTCTATAAAATTGATACCTAATACAAATGCTTCAAATTGATCATCTGTTTCTAGAAGCTCAACATTAGCACCATCACGGATATGTTTTACATCGGCTCTTCCAACTGAAAGTGATCCATTATAAACACTCAAAACTACATCACCTCTCACAACATCTGTACCGTTTCTGTCACGACCAAATGCCAAGGTTCTATCTATAGTATTTATCGAACCTCCTATATTTTGTTCTCGCTCGCTCATGATTTAAGGTTGATTAAACTGACTTTGGATTCTTGTATTAATTGTATCCAATAATAATTGATGTTCGTCAACTTCTACTGGTGTTGGTGCAGCTGACTCGGGTCTTGGGCCCGGACTTTTCTTCTTTCTACGGCCATCTCTAAAAACTCTATCACTAATCTCGTTCTCAAACATATTTCTAAGCTGCTCTCGATTATAATATCTGGCCAATGTATCGAAAATAGGCATATCATACCAGCCCCTTGAGCTACTTATTACAAAACCATGATCTGCTACTGCGCCTGGAACACGTTGTAGTATTTTAGGTCTTGCTGCAAATATCCCGGTTCTAGCTGTAAACAATAATGATCTAACTAAATGTTCATATGCTTGTGGAGTATCAGCTACTTTTTCAACCATCCTCAAAATTCTTTGAACTGATGAAAAATACGCTGAACGAAATCCTGGTTCATAATCATCCGAAGTAACAATACTTAGATCTAATTCAAGACCACTATCACCTTCCACTATCGCATCTGTAAGCACTGTCAACATTTCCGCCGTTAGCACTTCTTCGTATGTATCATCATCACTGAGATCTAATCTTGTCTCAGATCCAATATGGTGCCTTTCGTGTGTATCTACACCCACAAGCGCTGCAAATGCGCCATCTTCTGTTCTACCTTGCGGAATGGTGATATCCATACCAAGATGTGCATTGCTATGAACCCCGGATTTTGTCTCTGCAACCTCAGGAGGGGTAAAAAATCTATTACTTTTGAAATATCTTTCTTCTGTTGGTAGATGAGGGTACTTTTCTGATATAAATCTATTCATTAGATCAATATTACCTTGAGCTGCATTTTCTAAATCTGCTAAAAGTGTGAATATTTCACTCTGAAAATGTTCATCTTGCGGGATTCCCATATTAATTCCTAATTGACACAATCTCACAAAATCAAGACAAGCAAGATAATACCTTTCTCCTTCCGTTTCTCTTCTTAATCGTCTGTCTGATCTATGTTGAATAGATGCAAGTCTTATCTCGTCTACATAACCAACGCCATGTTGATTAATATCACCAACTGCACCTTCAATATATATATTGAAGAATACGTCACCCCCCTCACGTGTATAAAGTAACTCTTCATCTAACCAAGGGAAATCTGCAAGTATTTGGTTCACTGCCTCATCGATAGTGTTAATTGGTTCCATTGTGAAGATTCCACCTGACTCATAATCTACATTATCTTCAACCAATCTAGTCACAACTAATCTATCTGTATCTGCTATATGTGAAACGTAAATACCAGTAAATGCAACTACTGTACCACCCTTTGGCACCTTAAATCTTACCCAGTCTTTTGAGTTACGATTAGGCCAAATTGCATCACCCTCGAGTTCAATTTCATAATCATCTTCATCGGTAACAGCTAGAGTTACTTCTTCATTTGCAGGTGTATCAAAGTGTAAATTACCATCCTCAGAATCCTGGACTAGTGCAAAATCCAGTTGATCTACAAAAGGAGGGATCTGATTAGTATCTTGTAAAACCTCTAAATTTCCAGCATTAGTAATAGCATGTAAATATGCATCTCCTGCACTTGCAAGTCCATCTTTTACGTATAGAACCTTTGATTTATGCGTAATTATCTGACCATGTCTATCATAACCGTACGCAACGGTTTTATCTATAAGATTTTCTGGGCCAATATTTGGCTCTATTTCGCTCATCTATTAAGCTTTAATTGATTAATTCTGCCTAGATTTTTTAGGCAAAGGATTATAACAAGTGGAAGTAAAAATCTAAAGGAAATAAATGGGTCACCTGTATCTGCTAGTACCGCTAAAACTTCTATAGTGAACGAGTATTCTCCTATGTTGTTTTCCTGATCATAAGCCCTTAGTTGAATAGTGTGAGTGCCTATACTTAAGTCGCTTATATCAATCATAAACTCTTCCATTAATTCATCCAGACTTCCATCATTGCTTGGATAAGAAATCCATGGTCCTTCATCAATTCTATACTCCAATAAAACAATAGGTGTTTCAGAATCTAATACTGACAAATCAAGAATCAATTCTGATCCGGAATTTATAGTAGAAGGTGGTGGGGTAGTAAATGAAAAAGTTGGACTAATCAAATCTCTATCTCTATAGATGTAATTATAAGAGTCATAAGGAGTACCACCTGATACATGATAAGTATAAACAATATAGTTATCTTCCTTTGCTAAGTCTAAGGCAAAATCCAGTTGAGTAGCTGTAACACCCAAGTTTGAAATACTCCATACAGTCTCACCATATTTTAATTCTGCTACATTTAATTGAGAGTTTTTAACATAAGCTATAAGTAGATTGCCTTGAATATCTACAGCCAATTTATTTGCAGTGCCTGAAGTAGATGTTGAATCAACAACCTCGGTTGTCCATACACCACTTTCTTCATAAGCTATATGTAGTAATCCATCAACAGCATCAAAATAACTAAAAACTAGATTACCATCTAGATCAATTTCTGCAGAAATATTATTATCTGCATAATAATTTTCTGCACTAAATAATTCTGTTGTATTCCAACTAGTTCCGCCATCTGTTGATCTTGCTTCTTTGATTATCTCTGAAAAACCTCCATCTAAACCATAGTAGAAAATTACATAGTCACCATTGGTATCAATTATAAATTCAGTTCCATAGCCAGCTATATCGAGTGTCTGTTCACTCCAATTTACTCCTCCATCAGTTGATTTAGCAAATTTAAGAGAATCATTATCCAAATCATAATATGCAACTAAATAGTTATTTGAGGCATCAATAGCAAAGGATGTCCAGTAACCAACATACGCAGTATTATCAATAGTATATTTACTCCAGGTTGCACCACCATCTGTACTCTTTGCAAATTTCAATTCTCCTAGATTATTATCAAGATAAGGCGAAACAATATCCCCATTATTATCAATTGTAATATCAGAGAAATCACCTGTAGAAGTTAATGCATCTATATTTTCTGCTTCAACAGAACTACCCGCTGGAGTTATTTCATAGTAATAATATCTTTTAGGGATTATGCCACCAGCAGCAATGCTACTTGAGTAGTTAATTGCAATATTGCCATTAGACCTTACATCTATTGACGGATAGTTATTATAAAAAAGAGATACACCAGTATTTATGTTGAATAAATTGTCTGGGGTAGACCACGACTCAGCACTAACCTTAGTCAGGAAGGTTAGTAAGAAGATGTTTATAGAAAATAGAGCAACGATAAATTTTCTTTTCATACTAGTTAAATATTAATTAATTCAATCAATTTATGCAATCAAGTAATTCTTGTTATAATCACCAGAGTAGATAGTGTACTAAATGAATAAAAAATATTACATAAAAACTTTTGGTTGCCAGATGAATCATTCCGATAGTGAAAGATTTGCGACTGTAGTTGAAGAAATTGGATACGAACCAACAGCCAGCTATACAGAAGCAGACTTAATTGTGTTTAACTCATGCTCTGTTAGACAAAAGGCAGAAGATAGAATATTGGGACTTGGTAAAAAGATGAATTCACTCAAAGAGAAAAACCCAGAGTTAAAGTTGATTCTTACTGGGTGCATGGCTAGAAGAACATGGAAAGGCGCTAGTAAAACTGGATCACCAATCCAGATGACTCAACAAAGCAGGGGGGATGAATTGAAGGAACAAATGCCATGGAT
>JAGQLK010000150.1 GCA_020429485.1 Candidatus Dojkabacteria bacterium
AAGTTCGTTAAAGAGAGAATTCCAGAATCAAAAGAGGAAGTAGTTGATCCGATTAAAATCCTAAAGGAAACTGGTGCAGAAATCATTGTAAGCTATTTACCTGTAGGTAGTCAGAAAGCAACAGAATATTGGGCAGATATCGCATTACAAGCAGGTTGTGGTTTTGTTAACTGTATTCCAGTTTTTATTGCTTCAACTCCAAAATGGGAATACAAATTCAAAAAGGCTAAATTACCAATTATTGGTGATGATATAAAATCTCAGGTAGGTGCAACTATTGTGCATAGAACATTAGCAAACCTTTATCTAGATAGAGGAATGCCTGTTGAAAGAACTTATCAGTTGAATACAGGTGGAAACATGGACTTCATGAACATGTTAGAGATTGAAAGACTAACATCTAAAAAGATTTCCAAGACCAATGCTGTTTCTTCACAGCTTAAAGCAAGAGGTCAACATATCGAAGATGACGATATACATGTTGGACCATCTGATTATGTTCCATGGCAAAAGGATAATAAGATCTGTTTTATCAGAATAGAAAGTAAGCATTTTGGTGATGTACCTACTTATATTGACGTGAGACTTTCTGTAGAGGATTCTCCAAATTCAGCTGGAGTAGTAATCGATGCTATCAGATGTATGAAATTAGCGTTGAACAATAATATAGGTGGAGCTTTAATAGAGCCATCATCATACTTCATGAAATCACCTCCTTATCAATTCGAAGATAGAGAAGCTAGGAGCATGGTTGCTGATTTTATTGAAGAGAACTCATAATTGAATAATCGGAAAAGTTACTGGTTGATATAGTAATTCCTACTATGTTAACCTGAGATATGGAAATAATTACAACTACTGAGCCACACATTAAAATAGCTGATACTATTGCTAAATCAATATTAAATCAGCTTGGCGCAGGAAATAAGGTGCTATTATTAACTGCTGGTGGTAGAGCTCATAAAGTTTATGATGAACTAGCAAGATTATTAAATAACAATGATCTTGCCAATCTAACCGTATCTCTCGGTGATGAGCATTGGTCAATGAATAAAGAAGACGATGCTACAAGCTGGAGTAACTTTTCCGATTTGAATTTTTGGAGTGTAGTTATAAAGAATAATGGTAGAGTATATGACATTATTCAGGGACAAGGTCAGGATACAGATTCTGATTTGTTCGATACATTTCTTGAAGAGCAAATATCCTCAGGAGCATATGTTATTTCTTGGCAAGGTATGGGTGCGGATGGCCACACTGCTGGGATACTTCCAAATACTAAAGAAGAATTTTCACAAATATATTTACAGAATAGATACTCAGTAGCTCATGATCAAGGTGGTAAGACACCACTAAGAGTTACAATTACTCCTAAGCTGATTGAATCTACAAAAGAAATATATGTATATGCAGTGGGAGAAGAAAAAAAAGAAATGCTTACTAAAATGAGAGATTTGATCAATGATTATCCAGGCGAGCTCTGGGAACAAAATTTACATAATTATCCTGTGCTTTACTTAGCGTTAGCAGACTCTACAATTTTTACAGATCAGGCTATTACTTCTTAACAAGGAACACATGCATAACGAACAAACTAAAAAAATCGGCTTTCTAGGATTAGGGAATATGGGCAAGAATATGGTCATGAACCTATTAGATCATGGGTATGAAGTCTATGCATGGAATAGGAGTGAACAGCCAAGAATAGAAAGCGCAGAAGCAGGTGCAAAGGTATTTGAATCTATTTCAGATTTGATTGCTGCACTTGGTGATGAACCAAAAGTTATATGGTCAATGGTTGCTGCCGGAGAGCCAGTAGATTTAGTTATAGATCAATTGATTACAGGTGAAAATAGCCTAAAAGAAGGTGATATCTTGGTTGATGGAGTTAACTCTCACTATAAAGATACATTAAGGAGATCAGAAAAATTATCAGAGTTAGGTATTAAATATCTAGATTGTGGTGTTAGCGGGGGAATCAAAGGGGCTAGAAGTGGCGCGTGTATCATGGTAGGGGGCGATCAAGATGCTTTTACTCAAATCGAACCAATTATCAAAGACTTGTCACAAGAAAACGGATATGGATATTTTGGAAGTTCAGGCGCAGGGCACTATGTGAAGATGATCCATAACGCTATAGAGTATGGGATGATGCAGGCAATAGCTGAGGGAATAAACCTCTTAGATGCCTCACCTTACCAAGTTGATTACAAGAAGCTTACTGAAGTGTGGAATCATGGAAGCATAATTGAAAGTAATTTAATCGGATTTCTAAATTCTGCATTCTCTGAACAACATAATCTTCCAGATATTTCATCTGAAATAGGTTCTCTAGGTACAGGTAAATGGGCAGTTGAAGAATCATTAGACAGAGGGATATCAATGACATCAATTGCAAATGCTGTAGCTGCAAGATATGAATCGAGAGAAACTGATACTTTCGCTCATAAAATAATTTCTGCTCTAAGAGAAGAGTTTGGGGCGCATAATTCACAAGAAAGACCTAATTAACTCTAATAATTAATTCAATCATTCAATATTAAAATGAAAGCATCTGATGTATTTGTACAGGCTTTGGAAGCCGAAGGCGTAAAATATGTATTTGGAATTGGTGGAGAGGAAAATTTAGACTTAATGGAATCACTTAGGAATTCTTCAATAATGTTCATTCCTACAAGGCATGAACAAGCAGCGGGATTTATGGCTGCAACATATGGTAGATTGACAGGTGTTCCTGGTGTCGCTTTATCAACACTCGGACCTGGTGCTACCAATCTTGTCACTGCAGCAGCTTATGCGCACTTAGGTGCAATGCCAATGATTATTCTTACAGGTCAAAAACCTATTGGTACAGCTCCACAAGGCTCTTTTCAGAAAGTTGATGTGGTTGCTATGATGAATCCACTTACAAAGTTCGCAAATCAAATTGTACATAGTAATACAATTCCTACCCTAATAAGGAAAGCATTCAGCATTGCCGAGCAAGAAAGGCCAGGCCCGGTTCATCTAGAACTGCCAATGGATGTCGCAGGAGCAGATATAGATAGAGAGCCATTGCCTATACCTAAATCAAGAAGACCAATAGCAGAATATAAAGCTATTAGTTGGGCGATTGATATGATCAAGGAGGCTAAACATCCGCTTATTTTACTTGCAGCTGGCGC
>JAGQLK010000151.1 GCA_020429485.1 Candidatus Dojkabacteria bacterium
GCTAATTTATTGGACAGAAAGATTATTAGAATTGGGTAGTTATATTCTAGATGAGCGTGTAAGGGTTTTGAAAGAATTCAGACCGGTGCTAAGAGCAAATGCTAAGCAGCTTTTTGATGCTGAGTTAGGAAGCTTAGATATCGACTATGAGTCCAAAGTCACTGATTTTGAAGGGGAAGATGGTAGCAAAGAGATATTTGCGCAAAAAATTAAGTCAGGGATAAATAAAGAGATAAGTGCAAAACGAACTTTATATGGTCCTCATAGAGATGACATTATATTTACCCTAAATGATAAGAACATCAGAATATTCGGATCTAGAGGGCAACAAAGGTTAGCAGCCTTAATCTTTAAGCTTTCTATGTGGTTTTACTTAAAGGATAAGCTAGATGTTAGCCCAGTTTTACTTCTAGATGATATCTTTTCTGAGTTAGATGCTGCGAATAGTAGAAAACTAGAAAACTTACTCCAAGAATTGCATACACAGATATTAGTAACAGCTACTGAAAAGTACTACCTTTCTGAAGATTTTTATAAGAAGGGAAATAAAATTGAATTAACTGATTAAATCCTTAAGTTGATCCTCTGCTAAATCAGGGTTGATGAACTTAAGTATATCAATTGCTTCATCTCTATCGACAGATTCTATTCCAGCAAACTTTTGAATCTCATCACCGTTTTCTAAATCAATATTAACTGGTGTTCTTTGTGCTCCGACCATACCATTAGTAGCTGGATTTAGTACATTAAGCATGTAAGCGTTAGCGCAAGTTTTACACTTTAAGTGGAGTACTGTACTAACTGGAGAGCTTTTTATTACTTTGAAATCTGCCTCTGAATATCTTGCACCACAATTATCACAATGTTTAGGTGCAACAGCTAAGAGATTTTTAATAAATTTTTGTTGTTCTGTGTTATCCTGCATTAGCTTTATATTCAGTATAGACAATTAGATACTTTAAGGTCAATTATTTTCTACTATTATTTGTGTTCACTTATTGCTTTTTTTGTAGCTTCTAGACCTAGATTTGCACATTTGAGCCTTGAAACCGTTAGCTGAACACCAATCAATTTTAGTAAATCTTCTAAACTCATCTCTTCAATTTCACTAACTTTTTTACCTTTTATATGTTCAGTTAAAATAGATGCACTAGCTATTGAAACTGCACATCCTTCTCCGTCAAATTTAACATCACTTATTACTTCATTCTCGATCTTCAGCTGTATCTTTACTTTATCACCGCAGTTAGTATTTTCCAGAACTATTATAGCATTTGCGTCAAGCAAATCCCCAAAGTTCTGTGGGTTTTTATAGTTATCCATCAAGTTCTGTCTATATATGTCCATTCTAGTATTTGTATATGTTAACTTCTGAAAAGTAGTATAATTTTAACATGAGTGAAAGTATTTCTAAAAAAGAGAATATTAGTCCTGGTTACTTTTTGAAGAAAGGTCTTTCAATGGCTGCTGGTATGGTTATTTCTGCTTTCAACTTTATTATAGGTAAGCCTAAGAACTAAATACAGTCTTTGCATAGTCTATTCCTTCAAATAGCATATCAATATCGTGCTTATCATTATAAATACTGAATGATGCTCTTACAGTAGCAGGTACTTGAAGTACTTCCTTCATAAGTATTTGCGTACAATGATGTCCTGCTCTTACAGCAATGTTTTTTTCATCTAGTAGTTGCGCGAGATCGTGTGCATGAATGCCGTCTACTTCAAAGCTAAATACTGCACCTCTATCTTTTGTGTTATTAGGTCCAAACAAATTGAATCTATCGGTAGAGTTGGCTTTGGTAATGAAATACTCGATAAGCTCTTGTTCGTAATCAAAAATCTTCTGGATGCCAATATGTTTTGTGTATTCGATTGCTTTGCCTAGACCAATAGCTCCAGCAATATTGGGCGTACCAGCTTCTAACTTATCTGGCAGTGGTGCCCATGTTGATTCTGCTTTTTCTACCGTACGAATCATACCTCCTCCAGTGTGAATAGGGTAGAGGCGATCTAAAAGATAGCTTTTACCGTATAGAATTCCTATTCCTGTTGGTCCAAATATTTTATGTCCTGAAAAAGCATAGAAATCTACATCCAGATCAACTACATCGACAGGTAAGTGAGCAATAGCTTGTGCACCGTCAACAACAATTAGCGTCTGCGGTGAATTCTTACGCATAAAACTGATTATTTGTTTCAGATCTGAAATAGAACCTAATGTATTACTCATGTGAGTTAGTGCAAGGATCTTTACGTTTTGAGCTTTTACAACTTCATGTAAGTGTTTTAAGTTAAGTCTGTAATCCTTTGTTACTTTTACGTAGCCAAGTTTTACATCACTTCTAATGCCTCTTTGCTGCCAAGGTACTAAGTTACTATGATGCTCCATACTTGTCATGAGCAGCATATCATCGGAATTGGTTTCAATAAATTCTTCACCTAATCCCCAAGCAATCATATTCATACCTTCAGTTACGCCTGAAGTGAATATAATATTCTCTGGCTTGGAGTTGATAAAAGAAGCAATGGTATTTCTACTTTGCTCATATAGGTCGGTGGCGTTTTCGCTTAGCTTATAAATACCTCTATGAACATTTGCATTTTCATTTTCATAGAAATGTTTAATTGCTTCGATTACAACATTTGGCTTCTGCGTTGTAGCTGCGCTATCTAGGTAAACCAGTTCAGGATGATTAGTAAGCAAAGGAAAATCTGATTTGTACATATTTATTTGAGTATACTTTTAAGTTTCTGCAGATCTTGTTTTGATTGTACTTTATCTAAGAGTTCTTGTACAAAACCTTCTACTAGTATTTGCTCAGCTTGTGCTATCTCAATTCCTCTAGATTGAAGATAGAAGAGCTGTTCGAGATCTACTTGTCCCACAGTTGCTCCATGACCACCTTTTACATCATCTTCTGTTATTTCAAGACTAGGTACTGCACGTGCTTTAGCTTCATCGTTCATAAGCAGTACATCGATGCGTAGGTATGCATCAGTGAACTTCGCACCTGTTTCTATGACTAGATTGCCTATCATATCAAACTTTGCTTCATCATATACTATAGCTTTAATTGCTGTATTGGATACCAGCCTAGGCTTTTTGTGTATAACATCCAGTTTGGTTTCTAGTAGGTCTTGT
>JAGQLK010000152.1 GCA_020429485.1 Candidatus Dojkabacteria bacterium
CTAGAAAGTAGGGTGTCTGCCTTACCATTTCACCAGCTTGCTCTACTGATCCAGGCATAACTAAGCCTGAAGCTCTTTTTATATATGTTGGCTGATGTACTAGATCACCATATAATTTTTGTTCACTCATTATTACAAATAATATATCAAATCTATATACCCGTTATATCAAATACTGTGTTATAATACTATAGGATTATTATTACTATGTTCCTTCCAAATCCAGAACAAAGAAGAAGAAATTATATATATAAGCAAGCCGGAGTTTATAAAAGACCACCGGTTAGCTTTGAACACCTAAACACCTTTGACCCAAGAACTGCGTGGGTAATTCATCTTGCATCAACTATATCGACAAGATTCAACCAATCCCAAATACCAACAATTGTTACAGGTGGATTAGGTTTTGTAGCTGCTTGCAGAAATGGACAGATATACAGAGAGCATTCTGATATAGACCTGCTTGTGCATTTAAACGCTAGAGATTCCGTACAACAGATCTTCGGTGAATACGGTAATTTATGGGAAGGTGGTGGACAGTTTGATGCAGTTGTTCCAGGTAGTTATTTTGATTATCCATCTAATCATAACGCCCCTTCATTACACGTTGACATAGCATTCTATAACCAATACACAGATGGTACCTTAAACCTCAGTCAAATCGGAATTGATGGAGTGATAGATGGAAGTGTGCTACATAGCAGCCAACAATTACTCGGGCGCCATGTTTATACCTTTACGCCTGACTTTGCGTGGTACGCAAGAAATCTGTTAAATGTTGGACGACCAAAAGACTTAGTAGATTTAAACCAGATTTAGCTTCAATTCGTTACTTATTTCTATGCTATTCCCTGCACCTAGAGTGTATGTTTTTGACATGTGTACCTTTTCTCCAAGTACTCCTTGCAGAATTAAAGCACCTCTTACAGTAGTACAATGACTAGGAATTAAAAATTCAAGTCCCATTTCATCAAAACTATGCGCTTTTTCTCTTATTTCAGTATCGCTTAGATCTGGATAATGAAAACCACCAATAATTCCTCTCACTTTTTCATTGCCCGTTACTTTTTTAGCTTTTTCCAGTAACACCTCAACAGTAGGATGTGAACAACCTACCAATAATACAATACCTAACTCATGCTGATCTATAACTATGGCCTGCTCTCTCATCCAATCACCCTCACATCCAGTTGTATAAATATCATTACTTAAGTGCATCCCATTTTCTTCTACCACTGAAGTATTCCCATATTCCTTAATGATATTTAGTTCATCTTCTTCAATTGCTAGATCATAACCTCCATCGGGATTAGGCTCTAAAAAGACGTACTTTTCTGAAGCTTCTTTTATATGTGGTTCGCCAGCCTGTTCCGGAAGAATAACTCTTTGCCCATCTAAAGAACTAATCATATCCGATAAGGCACCAATATGGTCAATGTGCCTATGAGAAATGACGATATCATTAATATTTTCCAGTTCTACTCCTATCTGCCTCATATTGTGCATAACAGAACCAGGTACTTCTCCCACATCAAACAGCAATTTATAATCTTCCACTTCAATCAGAAGAGATTGCCCATGTTGAGCTAATACGTTGTGTCTATATGTTGTATTTTCTGCAAGTGCTGTAATTTTGTAGTTCATAACTATTCAAGATGAAGTATTTAGCCTATTTTATAATAATTTTAAGTAAGTAGTTGTATAAATAGTTAATATTTTATTAATTTGTGAGGATTTAGTAATGAATAAAAAATATATAACAACTAGTCTAATAGTAGTAATAACTATTTTGCTGGTAACAGTAGCTTCTCTGCTACTCTATATTTACAGTGTTAGCGAAGAAAAGGGGATATACTCGAGTGAACTGAGTTTTGAAGAAGATCTCTCTCAAGTAATGAATGATGATTTATATAATCATGCAGATAATATTGAAATTAATGAACAAGCTACACTAACTGAGGAAGAAATTTCAGATCTATTATATATGAGAGAAGAAGAAAAATTAGCCCATGATGTCTATACAGCATTATATTCCGAATGGGGCCTAAATATTTTTTCAAATATATCTAATAGTGAACAAAAGCACACTGATTCTATCGCAACTTTAATAGAAGCGTATAATTTAGATGATCCATATATGCAAGCAGCAGGAGAGTTCTCTAATAGTGATTTGCAAGAGCTGTATGATCAACTTGTAGAAACTGGCTCCGAATCAATAATTGATGCTCTAAAAGTCGGTGCTCTAATTGAAGATCTTGATATTGTTGATCTTGAGAATGCAATGAACAGGACAGATAATCAATCAATCATAAGTGTATATGAAAATCTACAAAGAGGATCAAGAAACCATATTCGCAGTTTTACCAGTATGCTAGAGAGATATGGAGAAACTTACTCTCCTGAATATTTAGATTATGAAGAATATATTTCAATTATCACTAGTGGACACGAAACTGGAAACGGGAATGGCGGTAATGGCAATGGGGGAAACCATTAGTCAATTAGTATCTGATAGAAAACAGTACTCTGATTCTCGCAAATACTAGCAGCATAATTAGTTTTATCTATTTGAGGTGAATCACATTTATGAGTAGGGTTAGTACAGAGTTTTTCTATCTCATAAGCAATGGATGGTGAGTTATTGTTAGCATATTGATTACATAAACATGCTCCGATCTCATTTTCAGCATTCGTTTTATTGATATCAGTAGTACTACAGTGTCCCTGACTAACAATCTGACATAATTCTCTTGGCACAAGATATCTAGTATATGTTGCACTACAACCATTTACATTTAATTCTTCACTTATTGGGATACCTGAATAAAAAGCCCATCCAAGTAAACACATACAAATTACTATTACTATGAATGAAATTGTTTTAATCATTATTTATATAAAATTTCTACCGATCCAGATAATGACGGGTAGTATAAGAATTTGAATAAATAAGCTAAACGTTACTAATTGCGCTGCAAATACACTATCCATTTTATATTTCTCAGCATATACTACAGTTAGCATTGCAAATGGAGTCGCTAAGATCAAAAGCACAACTTCTTTTATTTCCTGCAAATCACTAAACGCGGCAACTGCTATAAAACTAAATAATATCGCAATCACTAC
>JAGQLK010000153.1 GCA_020429485.1 Candidatus Dojkabacteria bacterium
AAATATATTTCTTTTTTCTGGATACCTTTGCATAGCGATAGTGCTATATGAGATTTATCTTCAATTGTTATGTTTTTCATACTGATTTACAACCATCTTGAAAATCAGTGTACACACAATTTATAAACTTTTTCATAACTGGAACAGTTTGGTAACCTCTTCCACCCCACTGCTGCATTACAACAAAACAGTAGTTTTCGTTTTCATAATCAAAGCAGCCCATAACCCAAGAGTGCGCTCCACTATGCAGTTCCCCTTGTATAATTTCGGCAGCATCGGCAGATCCTGTTTTAGCAATAACATTACCAGGACTATTACTTAGTCCAGCCGCTGTACCATCTTTCACTGCATCTCTCATTCCTGACTTAATAATTTCAAATGTCTGGCTACTAACATCCAGCTCTCGAACTATTTCTGTACCCTGTTCTAAAATTAAGTTTCCATTTTGATCCTCAATTCTATCTAGAACATGTGGTTGCAGAACTTTCCCTCCATTATTAATCGTAGACATTACAACCGCCATCTGTAAAGGTGTAACTGTTACTAACCCTTGACCAATAATAGCATTACATTCATCCCCAATATACCAAGGCTCATTCCATAGATTCCGCTTTAGCTCTGGTGTGGCCATCGTTCCATCCTGCTCACCATCTATATCTATTCCTGTTGTACTGCCTATTCCATAGTTATTTGCGTAAGAAGCTAAAGTATCAATTCCTCCTGCGTAGGAATTAAGATTAAGTGCAACAGTACAAAAGAAAATATTACTAGATTTAGCTAACGCTCTTTCAACTGTAAGATTGCCCAAATAAACGCCATCTGCTTCACAAAATTTGATATCACCTGGCAAATCCATACAGACATCTGATTTGATCTGCGTGTTTCTATTAATGACACCTGTTTCTAGCCCAGCTGTAGCTCCAATGACTTTAAAAATTGATCCAGGTGGAAGTTGCAGACCTATTGGTCTATTAAGAAGTGGTGTTCTTGGATCATTTAATAAAGTAGAAAATTCACTATTACTAATTCCTTTAGAGAATAAGTTATTGTCGTAGCTAGGCAAACTAACCATTGCTTTTACCTCACCAGTATCGCTATTAATAATTACTCCAGCTCCTGCGAATGCATTTACATCTTTAATTTGCTGGTCTAATATTTCTGCTAGAGTATTTTGCCACTCTAGATCAATTGTAAGGTAAAGATTATTACCAGACTCTTCCTCTTGTGGGACATAAATCCTTTCTCTGCCATCAACTATTCCACGCTCTTTAATTTGCAGACCTTCTTTTCCTCTCAACTCTTCATCATAAACGCTTTCTATACCTATTTTGCCAACCTGCGATCTAGGATAAATTCCTGCTTCAACATCCGCTTCTGTAGGATCCCCTATATAGCCTAAGATATGAGCAAAATTATCACCATATGTATATACACGCACTGGCTCTGCTTCAATGTACAGTCCAGAAATATTATCCATTGTTGTCAATGCTGCTATGTATTGTTCAAAACTAATACCAGCAGCAATGGTGACCCTATCTGAGTATAGCCTCTTACCCTCGCTATTAAATACTTTTGATGAATACTTCTCCCATAACTCATCTGAATTGGCATTAACTAGAAGGGAAATTTCATTGATTACATCTTGTTCGATATCCTGATCAATCTCTGAGGGACTGATAAAGATAGTGTATGAGGGTGAATTATAGGCAAGCTTTGTACCATTATTATCAAAGATAAGTCCTCTTGGAGGTAAAATCCTTGTCTCAATTTGATTTGTTCTACTGGCTATGAGTAAAAACTCTTGTCCCTCAATAATTTGTGTATTGAAGAGGTGAAAAAATAGAAAGCCAAAAACTAACGCTATCATTACATATAGAGGAATGAACCGCCAATTCAAATTAGCTAAATTCACTCTGTCCGTATCTCCTGAGTATTTGGAAAAATCTATTTTAGATTGTTCGGAATTTCGAATATACATTTCTGCTGGAAATCACCTTACTTGTTAACCAAATAATGATAACTAAGAATAATAAGTTTACCAGCAAACTACTAAATTCCAAAAGGGTTGATTGCTGATCTAACAGCAAAAATATTCCGTGCCTAATCAATATCCCACTAATAAGCACCACAATAGCCCTATGTGCGAAACTATCTTCCGATAATAAAGTAACAAATTGAAAGATCAGATTTGTAATTATCCATGCCAGCAAAAATACAAATGCACCAAGCCCTACAGGCTCAACCAGAATTAACTCAACAAAAATAGTAGAAAGGAAAAGATACACGATTGCCCATCTTGTATTCTCAGTAAGCATAATAGCTAAAGTAACAATATAGATAATCTTTAGATTAAGAAGAAAACTAATACTCGAAGTCTCAAGTATTAATTCTAATAGTGGAACAACAAGTAATAAAATTATTATTAAAGTTCTATTTACTGACATTTAGGTGCTCTTAATTATGTATAGTTTATCTAAGTTTCCATATTCAATATTAGTATCAAGTTTAGCACTTTTTGTTACCTCACTTTCTACAACAAATATTTCTCCAACTCTCCCAGCTATTAGTCCATATGGATAATTACTATTAACTCCGCTAGTAATAATCACTTCTCCCTCTAATACTTCATCTTCAATAACAATTTCATCTAATCGTAATCCTAAGGTAACATCTCCTTCAACAATACCTTTTGTTCCATTATCTAAAGAAATAACGGGTACAATACTTTCTGGCGAAGTTAATAACCTAACTCTAGAAATATTCCCTATTACTTCTATAACCTCACCTACCGCATAATTATCATAAACGACTATATCTCCTACAATAACTCCTTGATCTACGCCCTTATTTAATATCACTTCTCCAATTTCTTGTTCATTAGAGCGAATCACCCTTACAGGAATTAACTCATATGGCAGATCAAACTGTTCTTGTCTCTGCAAAGCTACTAAGGCTTCATTCTCCTTTTTAGCTTCTGCTAATTGCATTTGAAGTACAATATTATCCTCAAGCAATTGGTCTCTCTCATCTCTAATAGTAGAAAAACTCCCAAGAAAATCTAGCTCTTCCCTAAAATTGGAGAAAAAATTATAGC
>JAGQLK010000154.1 GCA_020429485.1 Candidatus Dojkabacteria bacterium
ACCATTACTTCAAGAAGCGTGAAGCCTTTAACTTTTTTGTACATGTTGGTTTTAAGTAAAATAATAAATAGAGCAGTATAAGAATCTCAAAGTGTTATTTACTAGACAAATTGAGAAATACTATAGATTGGTAGATATACTGCTACTGCTAAAAATGCTACCAATCCACCAACTACTAATAGCATAAGAGGTTCCATTAGTTTTGTCAAATTGGATGTCTTCTCGTTTACTTCAGCCTCATAGAAGCGTGACAAATCTTCCAAAATCTTATCCAGTTGTCCAGTATCCTCTCCAGTTGCAATCATTTTTACAACCATAATTGGAACAACTCCAGATTTCGCCAAGGGTAGAGAAATAGGTGAGCCTTTTGATACTCTGTCCGCTGCATAGTTCAATGCTTCTTGAAAATGTACATTTCCAAGTGATTTAGCAGTTGCTTTTAGAGCATCAATAATAGGAATACCACTACGCATCAATAAACCAAGTAGTCTAGTCATCTGTAATACTTGATTTTCAGCAATTAATTCACCAAAGATAGGCATTCTGATCAGACCTCTATCCACTACTTTTCTTCCAAATTCAGAAGCGTAGAAAGATCGATACCCAATTACAAGTGCAAGCAAAGCGATAATAGTAGCGATTGCTCCAAATGGATTTGTGAAGAAATCACTCAATATGACTAAAAATCTTGTGATGGCTGGGATGTCTTCAGTAGTTGCCCCAAGATCAATGTACAAGTCTTCTACAGCAGGGATCATAAAGATCACCAAAATGATTATTACTACTATAGCAGTTAGAATAACAATTACCGGATATATTAAAGCACCTCTGACCTTATTCCTAACCTCGTTGCTTTTTTCCATGTCATCAGCAATCTGCTCCATAATTTCTACGAGATTACCACTTTGTTCACCAGCTGTGATCAAACTTAGTTGCAACTCATCGAATATCAATTCATGTTTTCCAAAAGAAGCACCCATTGGTAAACCACTTTTTACATCTTTGTATACATTTGTAAGTTTGGTTTTTAAACTGGAAAATCTAGCTTGATCAAGCATAATTTCTAATGCTTGTACAATAGGTAAACCAGCTTTAAGCATTGCAGATAGTTGCTTCACAAAAAATACTTTTTCTTTTAATGGAATACCTCCAACCTGGATATCACTAAATCTACTTAGGTCAAACCCGACCTTTTCTTCAACGTTAATAATCATAAAGCCTTGCTCATGAAGGAGGCTAATCAAGTCATCTCTTGTATCAGCTGCTTTTTCGCCTTCAATTATTTTTCCGTCCTTTTGTGATGCTTTGTATTTAAATGTTGGCATTAGTTGTTTTTCATTAAGCTAATAAGTTCCTCAGGCTTGGTGGTATAAGTTTGTGCTTCCTCTAGAGTAACTTCACCAGCCCTGATTAATTCTATAAGAGATTTCTCTAGAGTAATCATTCCTAATTCTGCATTGGTCTGAATCATATTATCAATCTGATATGTTTTTCCTTCACGAATAGCATTCCTTACCGCAGGAGTAGCGATCATAATTTCCAATACTGCCTTTCTACCACCACCCTTAACTGGGACTAATCTCTGTGATAAAACTGCTGAAATAACATTTGCTAACTGAGCTCTTACCTGAGCTTGTTGTGCATCTGGGAATACATCAATCATTCTGTCTACAGTTTGTGATGCAGAGTTAGTATGTAGAGTAGAGAATACCAAGTGACCAGTTTCTGCTGTAGTGATAGTCATTGAGATCGCCTCATAATCACGCATTTCTCCAACAAGTACAACATCTGGATCTTCTCTAAGTACTTCTCTTAAAGCTCTTTTAAAACTTGTTGCATCTGTTCCTATTTCTCTTTGATTAATTAATGCTGTTCCTTTAGGGAAGATATATTCAATTGGATCTTCAATAGTAATAATATGCTTCGGTTGTGATAGGTTAACTTCCTGTATCATTGAAGCTATTGTGGTACTTTTACCAGATCCAGTTGGACCAGCAAGAATTATTAAACCTTGTGGAATAGATATAAGATCATAAAGAATACTTGGTAGATTTAGTTCTGCAATAGATCTTATTCGAGAAGGGATTAACCTAAAAGCTCCTGCTAGCGAGCCTTTTTTATGAAAAATATTAATTCTAAAACGTGAACCTGTTGTGTGTGTATGAGAAAAATCAATATCTAAATCTTTTTCTAACTGTTCTTTTTGTGCTTGGGTTAAAATCTGATCAAATAATTGCTGTATCCTTTCGTCAGTCAATGGAGTACCTCCTAAACTAATCAATTTACCATCCACTCTAAGAATTGGGGGATAGTCTACAGCTAAGTGAAGATCAGAAGCATCTCTTTTCTCTGTTAAAGATAAGAGATCATTTAATGTTGCATTAGCATTAATAAATTTCTCGTCTGCTGTTTCTAGCTTAGGCATTGGAGTATTTGCAGTATTCTGCTTTTCTTCTTTTTGAGCAATTGTCTGATCTGCTTTTTTAAATATTTCTGCTACAACCTGTTCCTGTCCTTTTGCACTACCTTGAAGATTAAAGTCTTTTGGCTGCATAGGTGGAGCTGGTACTTGCGCCTTTTCTCCCATTGGAACAGAATTATCTAATTTAGGTAATGGCGGTAATCCCTGATTTGTAGGTTCAGGAACTATTGGCACATTATTTGGTTGCTGTGACTGCATAGGCTGAACATTATTATTAGGAGCCTGCACACTATTATTCAGCTGTTGATTATTAATTGGTTGTTGTACACTCACTGCTGGCTGAGGTTGTTGAACTTGATTTAGATTCATTGGTGGTACCTGTGCAACTGGAGCAGGGGACTGATTATTATCCATCATATTATTTTGATCGTCCATTTTGACATTATTACCTAAATTATTATTATTTGTATTCTGTGTTTGACCCTGATTATTGTTAGAATCATTTTGTATAACATCAGCTCCTTCACCTATAGGTGGTCCCTTTATTTCTTTAACTCCTGATTCATCAACCTTAGCATTTCCATTTGCTAGATTAGGTACATCTCTCATTAATGTATGCTCATCAGTCATATTTTCATCTTGTTTTTTCTTTTCTTCCATTTGTTTATTATT
>JAGQLK010000155.1 GCA_020429485.1 Candidatus Dojkabacteria bacterium
GTGTCCAAGAGCAAAATCGAAGCTATCTTCAATATCATAATCAAATGCTAGTGCTCTATCTATCTGCTTTTCTGGATTGATTACACATGCTCCCATAATGATATTACCCCGCATATCAACCAAAGTTCGTAATGATGTCGCGTGTTCAAGTGGTGGTGGCACAAATTCTTGAAACTGCCAGTCTAAAAGCCGTCTTGATCCCCAGTGAAGGATATTCTCGTAGTTACCTGTATAGATTAATCCTATTGTAGCTAAACATTGCTCATGTATTTCATCAGTAGAGTTTTCGTAAAAATAATGAGGTTGTTGTGAGTTTAGCCATATCCATGTTAAAAACTTTGCTTTCTGTAAGTCAGTTTCTAGAAGATATTTCTGTTCACCTCTATGCCTATAGGGATTTTTAGCTAATACTGGCTGTCCTAAGCTTATTGCATCCTCTATGTGATAGTCTTCTAAAATAGGTAAACCTGCTCGTGCTATCATTCCTAGTGCTTGTTCTTGTAGCTCAGGCTTTCTATGATAGTCAGCGTAGATACCACTTTCCATGATATTTGAGGTATTCATTGACCCGCCATATACAACAGTATAACCTGCTTGAGTAAATGCATCAGCAGCATAAAATATGCTCATTGATTGTGAACTTTCTGGATTTGGAGAATGAACTGCTTTTCTTAGATTAGCAGGAATACGTATTATAGGAACTCCATCAAGTAATTCTTGACTCATATGCTTTTATGAATTATTGATGGGATTATATCACGCAGAAGTATTAGAATTTGCGTTTTTTCTTGTTGAGTCTATATCCAAGTAACATCCATGCGACTTTAAGACCATCCTTGACACCTATATGTTTGCCTTCCTGTTTGGATCTTGGTTTATATGAGATTTCAACTTCTTGAATGTCTAGATCATTAATTATAGCTTTGACCATTATCTCTGTTTCTAATTCAAATCTATCTGACTTGAGATTAAGCTTCTTCCAAGTCTCAGTTTTCATTAGTTTGTAGCATGAAACTATGTCTTTTATACTTTTACCAAAAAAAAGAAAAACTAAATCAGGTATAACTCTGCTTCCTAATCTAGTAATAAGTTGGACATCCTGGCTAGAAAAGTCTCTGACTGAGTTTACCAAGTCTGGATTATTTTGTAGCATAGCTTTCATTAGCTTTGCATAATCTGCAGGATCATATTCAAGATCAGCATCTTGTACAAGCAGATACTTACTCTGAGCCATAGAAATTCCTTTTCTTACACCATACCCTTTGCCCTTATTAGTTTTGTTACGAGTGCTTCTTATTTGTTTCCCAAAGGAGGAAATAATTTCAGGTGTTTTATCTGTTGAATTATCATCGATTACAATCACTTCAGCTACCATTGGTTGCTGAAGAACAGTTTTAATGACTTCTTCTAAAGTAGCTTCTTCGTTGTAGGCAGGAATAATAACTGATAAATTTTTCTTTAGCTTCATTTTATGAATAGATTATTTTCGTTTTGAACATACATTATGTATCCATACATTGTAAGATTTCTTTGTGTATACTTAGCCGTATCTTCCAAATCAGATACCTCATATTCTGAATAAGTTTCAAATGATCCATCAGGAATACACTCATCACTACAATCAAATCTAAATACTTGATTGTCAAAATCTTGACTATAAATAGTATAACCTGAATATTCATTTTTGTCCTCGTTATACAGGACAATAGTAAACTTTTCTGGAGGGTTTAACTTACCATTTTCTTGTTCTATTATTAGAAGCTTAAATCCACTTAAATCTCGTGTATCAGTTCTTAGTACTACATTAGAATATCCCAACCAAATAACTGGATATGGTGTACCGCCTGAAAAACTAGACTTAAGGTCACTTGCATAATCTTTGACGGAATCAGCTCTAATTACTAATTTAGCATGGTATTCAATCATATCTAAAGGTGTATATCTGTTTCCTGATTCCATTAGCCCTATGCTATCCTCAATAGGTCTTAGTCCTGCTACTGGTGTGATTCTATAGAGTCCTGTTAAGAACAAGCTCCATAAAGTAAATATTATTAAAGAAAATATCGTTAGCTCATAGCTAGTAAACTTCCTGAATGTATATTTCCATGTTTTACTCCATTCAATTACTCTTGAGATTCCGTATATGGTGAATGGTAAGAAGGAAAGCAGGAATCTTTGACCAAAGCTACCCCCACCCCACCAGTATGGCCATGAACCATAAAGAATTATAGTGAATATTATTCCAGTTGCACCTACTAAGTTTGCAAGAAAGATATTCTTTTGAGAGTTTTTGAATTTATAAAAAAGACCAACGACTGCAAGAAATGCTGCAGGTGAATAGACGAACCATCCTCTTTGAGGAGCTAATATAACATGTAATTGCTTGAAAAGTGTAAAGTCAAAGTGCTGATCCCAGAGTAAAGTATAGCTTGCTGCAAATGGTGATCCGTATGAAGTGATATTGTAAGAAATAAGCATTAGTGCTAATGGTATGCCGCCTAAGGCGAGCGCTACGATTGCTTTGAATCTTTTCTGGGAGATAAGGTAAAGTCCATAAATAAGTCCAGCTATCAGTAGTGGTGGTCTAGCCAATGTTGCTATTCCAATTCCTATTCCAGCTAGAACATGATAGCGGAGACTATTATCATTTTTGTATCTACTTATTGAGTAAAGTAATAATGATAGACCGAACACCTCTGTTGTATGGTTGAATGCTGAATTCAGGAATACATACCAAATCGTATATGAGCTAAAATAACCAACAAGAACAGAAAATATCGCAGTTTTTTCTTTAGATCCAAGGTTTAATAGAGACTTATATGTTAGAAATACGCTTAGTAAGGAAAGTATCATTGCTGTTATAACAAATCCTGTACCCTCTTCTATTGTATGTCCTACTGCGGCTGTAAAGTTGTCATTATAAGTATCTTTGTCACTACTTATGCTATCTGCAATAAATTGACCAGGATAATTTACTACAGCAGAACCTGCTGCATAAACTGTGTTATATACACCTTCAAAATATGATACTCCGTGTCCTCTATGC